>JAAUOI010000236.1 GCA_012036375.1 Allobrachymonas sp.
CTAAGCCATGACGCGAGCGTAAACTCCTCGCATGCCTTTTTCAAACCTCGGTTTCTCTCCTGCCGTGCTGGCGGCTTTCCATCGCAGCATCCAAGCGGAGGAGTTTGCGCAGGCTACGCCCGTGCAGCAGGCGGCTATTCCGGCGATTTTGCAGGGCAAAGACGTGCTCGCTTCAGCGCAAACGGGCTCAGGAAAAACCGCTGCCTACACTCTGCCCATCTTGCAGCAATTGATAAGCCAAGAATCGCCCCAAGCCGGCAGGCCGCGCTGCATCGTGCTCGTGCCCACGCGCGAGCTGGCGGTGCAGGTGGAGGAGATGACGCGCAAATTCGCCAAATTCTTGCCACGCAAAATCAAGCTGCTGGCCGCGTACGGCGGCGTGGCTATTGAGCCGCAGATGCTCTCGCTCAAAGAGGGCGTGGATATCTTGATCGCCACGCCCGGCCGCCTGCTGGATTTGGCAGATCAACGCGCACTCGGCTTCAAGCAGGTAGGTCATCTGGTGCTCGATGAAGCGGATCGTTTGCTCGATTTGGGTTTTCAGGCAGAGTTGCAGCGGCTTTTGGCCTTCATGCCTGACAAGCGGCAAAACCTTTTCTTCTCTGCCACCTTCAGCGCAGAGATTGAAATCTTGGCCGCTGCTTTGCTGCATCAGCCCGTGCGCATCCAAATCGAATCGGAACCGCAAGAAGTGCCACAGATTGACCAACGCGCCATCGCCGTTGACGCGGCGCGGCGCACGCAACTGCTGCGCAAGCTGTTCACGGAAAATGATTGGGAGCGCGCTTTGGTCTTCGTCGCTCGGCAATACGATGCCGAAAAAATCGCGATGAAACTGCGCTCTGCGGGGCTGAGTGCCGAGCCACTGCACGGCCAGCTCACGCAGGGCAAGCGCATTCAGGTGATGCAAGACATCAAAGCAGGGCGCATTGAGATCGTGGTGGCCACCGATCTCGCCTCGCGTGGGCTCGATATCAAAGAGCTGCCCGTCGTCGTTAACTACGATCTCCCACGCTCCGCCACCGATTACACCCACCGCATCGGCCGCACTGGCCGCGCCGGCATGCCCGGCTTGGCCGTGAGCTTTGTGACCGTGGATATGCAGGCGCATTGGGCGCTGATTTGCAAACGGCAAAGCGTCGCTGCCGAACTCGAAGAAATCGAAGGCTTTGAGCCCACCGATCAAGCCACACCGGCAGGCCAAGATCTCGTGCCCACAGGCTTAGACATCAATGGCGGCATCAAAGGCCAGCGCATGAGCAAGAAAGACAAGCTGCGAGCTGCGGCAGCCTTGGCTGCGCAAGCCAAAGCAGTTTGAGTTGATCGCCCATTGCTGAATAAGGCAAAGTGGCGCAAAGTGCCACTTTTTGGCATAATTAGCACCAAACCCGCACTTTCGGGCTTTGAAAGGTGTTTGTATGTTGTCCAGCTCCACCCCTTCCACTGCTTTCAATTCTGTGAAGCTGCCTGCCGCTTTGTCGGCGAAGCCCGCAGCGCCGCGCTCACCTTCCGCCGCTCCACCGCCGGGCAAATCGAGTATTGGGCCATGCTGGGCAAAGCCGTTGAAGAATCAGGCATCACGGTGCGTGAGGTGCAGGCGGTGATGGAGCCGTTGGTGGAGCCTGTTGTGCAAGAGCCATCTCAAGCGCAATCCTTGATCTCGCAATTCGTCGCATTCGATCGTTCAGGCGGCTTGGCCGAGCATGTGCGCAAAGTTGTGGCGAATAACGCTGCGCAAGCTAAAAACCGCGCCAAAACCAGCGCAAATTCCAGCCGCCATCGCTTGGCTGCATGAAGCCCGTTTTTTATTTGCTGGCCGGCCCCAACGGCGCTGGCAAATCCACGCTGTACAAAGCACTTTTAGCCGCTGGGCAAATCCCAGCTGATGCCGAATTCGTCAACGCCGATTTGCACGAAGCCGCGCATTTACAACACATTCCCGATGCGCAGCAGCGCTCAGAAGCAGCAAGGCAGTGGGCAGACCAACGTAGAGATGAATTGCTCGCAGCAGGTAAAAGCTTCGTGAGCGAAACCGTGTTTTCGCACGAATCCAAATTAGCCTTGATCGAAGACGCGCAAGAAAAAGGATTCTTCGTCTTGCTCCTCGTCGTCTGCATGGATGATCCCAAGCGTCTGCTCAAGCGCGTGAGCCAGCGCGTGAAAGAAGGCGGCCACGATGTCCCCGCCGAACGCATCTTGGCGCGCTATCCGCGCACGTTGGCGAATTTGCAGAAAGCTGTGCGACTCGCCGATGTTGCGCTACTGCACGACTCAGAAACTGTGCTGCCCGGTGCGCATCGGTTGATTGCGGCTTGCGAGAAGCAAAACACCCAAGTGCTGTACGAGCCTTTGCCTGCTTGGGCAAGAAAAGTTTTAGCCAAAGATGATTAGTTGATGACGTATTCATCGCAAGCCGAATGTCATGAGTGTATGATTTTTGATCATATTTTTAAGAAAAATTGGCATTCAGTCGGCACGTACACTGCGTGGATTGCTATTGATTTAGTAGTTTTTTCTCATGAATTTTGATGGTCAGCTCACTCGCCTACATCCTTACACGCCGGGCAAAGCGATGTGCCAAGGTCTGTATATTTTGAAATTTGCTGCGGCCTGCTTTGCGCTGCTGTTCGCAGGGGTCATACATGCGGGTGAATTGCTCAAGGTGTCATCTCGTGAGGGCATCAAAGTCAATCTTTTTTGGGAGACTGCGTCCAATGCTCGCGCGACGGTGTTATTGTTTCCCGGCGGTGGTGGTGGCTTTGGCCAAGTGGTTGACGGTAAGCCGAGCAGCGGCAATTTTTTGGTGCGAAGCTATCGGCATTTCATAGCCGCAGGGTTGAATGTGGCGATATTTGGCAGACCCAGCGACAATGTTGACTTGGATTACGCCGACAGAATCAGTCCACCACATCTGAGCGATATTCAAGCTGTTTTGGCGCAAGTCAAACAACGAAGTTCTGCGCTTATTTGGTTAATTGGAACAAGTCGAGGCACGATCTCGGCAGCGCATGCTGTGATTCATTTGAAAGATGAAGCCTTTGCGGGCTTGGTGCTAACTGCAAGTGTGGTGAGCTACAAGAAAACCGGCGCCATACCACGGCAAGCTATCGAGCGTATTACTTTGCCCACCTTGGTGGTGCATCACAGTAAGGATGCCTGTGTTCACTGCCAGCCGCATGAGGTGCAAAGAATATTGAGTGGTCTCAAGCAAGCGCCGAGTAAAGAGTTGGTCATGCTGGATGGTGGTCATTCACCTACAGGAGATGTATGTCAAGGCCAGCATTGGCATGGATTCATTAACTATGAGCAAGAAACGGTCGGGTTGATTGCACGTTGGATATTGCGTTGAACCAAAGAGAGCAAACTTTGATTGCGCTACAAATGCTTTTTTGATCGGCGAGGAGTTGATACAGGCTAATCAGGTCTTGGCTTTCACGCTGGGTGTGTCAAGGGGGCGCGTGACAGCTTCGCGCATGATGAAATGCGGCGTTCTTTGCTTGGCTTGAGCGATAGATTTCAGGCGAAGCCGCTCACCGCTGTCTAATTTGACGGTGAGATGTCTGGCTTTGGGTTTTTCAATCGCTGCTGCGCTAAAAGTCTTATAAAAGTCAAACCATACAAAATGGGCAGATTTGAAGCGTTTTAGCCCTCTAGCCGGCATAAAATATGCGCAGAATGCTCTTAAAATCATAGTAATGACAGCCTGCGATCAGAACCTGCAAGACATTGCATTATTCGGCAAGACATGAATTCAGCCCAAGCGAGGCCGATGCACGTTGGGCATGTTCGGTCGCCAGTGAAACATCCGCGCACTGAGTTGCTCAGTGTGGCTGGGCCGATGTTGGCTGAAATGCTGTTGATGCAGCTGGCCAGCTTGCTGAGTTTGTGGCTGGTCAGCCGTATTTCGGAT
The DNA here is from genome assembly GCA_012036375.1 of Allobrachymonas sp. Taxonomy (GTDB): domain Bacteria; phylum Pseudomonadota; class Gammaproteobacteria; order Burkholderiales; family Burkholderiaceae_C; genus JANMDU01. The sequence goes on from JAAUOI010000236.1 coordinate 3,911, forward strand.
GGGGACGCTGCTATTTTTGCGATGGTCAATCACATTGCGTTCAGTTGCGTGATGTTGTTTCGTATCGTGAGCATGGGCTGCGGTGTGGTGGTGGCGCAGCATCTTGGTGGCTCCGATGCGCCGGGGGCGCAGCATGTGGCGCGGGCTTCTTTGGTGAGTAATTTGGCTTTGGGTTTGCTCTGTGGTGCTCTGCTGTGGCTGGTGGCGGCTTGGCTGTTGGTGTGGATGAAGATGCCTGTGGAGTTGGCCGGGGCTGCGCAGCTTTATTTGAAAGTGCTGGCATTGAGTTTGTGCTTTGAGGCGGGCAATTTTGTGATTTCTACTGTGCTGCGCTCTCACAAAATGTCGCGGCCAACGATGTGGTTGAGCCTCGTAACTCAATTGGCGCATTTCGCCATTGCCTTACCGCTGATGTTTGGCTGGCTAGGTTTGCCGGCCTGGGGCTTGATGGGTTTGATGGTGGGCAGTTTGGTCAGCCGTGTGTTGACGTTTGTTCTGGGCTTGTGGCTGTGGCGCAGGTTGCTGAACTTGAGTTTGCGCGGCAGGCAGTGGTGGAGCTGGCCAGCGGGGAGTTTGCGCGGCGTGATGCATGTGGGGCTGCCGGGGGCGGGGGAGAATATTGCTTACCGTTTAAGTTTCATGATGATTTTGGCCTTTGTGGCGGGCATGGGGCCAGCGGCTTTGGCGGCACATGCCTACACGCATCAGCTGATGGTGTTCATGCTGCTTTTTGGTGTCTGTATGGGTTTGGCGACTGAGATTATTGTGGGCCATTGTGTGGGCGCGGGCCGCTTGCATCAATCGGATCGCGTGGTGCGCAGTGCGCTGGGCATGGGTTTGGTGGTGAGTTTGACGGTGAGCGTGTTGATTGCCAGCTTTGGGCATGTGTTGCTGCGTCTGTTTACCCAAGACGCACACATCATCGCCGTGGGCCGGCAGTTGCTTTGGCTTTGCTTGCTGCTGGAGACGGGGCGCACGTTTAATTTGGTGGTGATCAATGGCTTGCGTGCGGCGGGCGATGTGCGCTTTCCTTTGTTTGCAGGCGTTAGCTCGATGTTTTTGGTCGCGGTGGGATTGTCTTGGTGGCTCGGCGTGCATCTGGGCTATGGGCTGGTGGGGATTTGGCTGGCTTGCGCTCTAGATGAGTGGCTGCGAGGTTTGACGATGTATTGGCGCTGGCGAACTCGCTTGTGGCGACATACCAGCCGACAGGTGCACCGAAACATCCGGCGGCAAGTTGCGAGTTAAACCCAGATTTCCCGTTAGGCGGCACTGCGTGCCTACGTGGGTGCTCGCGAATGGCTTTCGGTCATTTTTGCGCCAATTTTCTCGCCCGTAGCACCGCTACGGTCTCCAAAATTGACACAAAAACTGTCTCGAAACCCATTTCGCGATCATCCCGCGTCCTAAC
>JAAUOI010000237.1 GCA_012036375.1 Allobrachymonas sp.
GCCGATTTGTACCGCCAGCGCTGCAGGTCGAACTCTTCTTCAAGTGGATCAAGCAGCACCTGCGTATCAAGGCGTTCTTTGGGCACAGCGAGAATGCGGTCAAAACACAAATTTGGATCGCCATTTGCACCTACGTGCTGATCGCCATTGCAAGAAAACGGCTGCACCTAGAGGATCACAGCATGCATGAAATTCTACAAATCTTGAGTTTGTCGATGTTTGAAAATATGCCGATAAATCAACTACTTACGAACGCCCCAGAAAATTCAGAGACTGATTTGGCATCAATTCAGATGAATTTCCTCTGAAGAACGTTGGGACACTACTGATTGCAGCTAAAGACTTGTCAATCAGCCAAAAGACACATGACTTCTGGCTGATAGCTACACCCCCCTCACATTCATAAAATCTCCACCAAGGAATAACTCCTTCAACAAACAAGCCAACAGCAAACCACAAATCAAAGCGAGAGACACGCGCAGTGAGAGATTTGAGTGACCAGCGCCTCTTGCTTGAAATGCAAAATGGCCAAGCAGCAGCACTGAAAGAATTGCACAGACGATATGCGCCACTTGTGTATGCTTTTGTCATGCGTCGCATCAACCATCCGCAAACAGCCGAGGAAATCACCAACGATGCTTTTTTGCACGCTTGGCGTGGGGCATCATCTTTTGCTGATCGATCCAGCGGCAAAACGTGGCTTCTGGCGATTGCAAAAAATCGCGCACTGGATGCCATGCGATCTCAATATGCGCTGCAAACGCGCGAGGTTTCTGAGGATGAATCGACTCTGGAGCGAAGCAACGCGCTGGCTGATCGCAGCTTCGAGCCTGAAGTTTCGCTCGGTTCTGCGCAATTGGGTGTGCAAATCAATGCATGCTTTGACAAACTCTCTGCCGATCACCGTGAATGCTTGCATCTGGCCTATATTGAATGTCTTTCAACGGCAGAAATGTCGCAGGCTCTTGGCATTCCTGCGGGCACGGTGGCAACCCGCATTTATCATGCCAAGGCGCAACTCAAAATCTGCCTTCAGCGCAAGTATGGGGGAGGCGCGTTGCTATGAACAACAACCCACTTTTGCAAGCTTATCCAGACGAATGGCCGATTGCGCAAGAATTGTTACCAGCTTATTTGAAAAAAACGCTCTCCAGTTCCGACCAAGCTTGGATGGAAACCTGGATCAATCAAGTTAAATCTCAAGCTGGAGACGGCGCATTGCAGCTTGAGCGTGAATTGCATTTCGCGCATTTGCTGCAAACACAACTCTCAGCGCCCAGCGTGGGTTTAGACGTGCAGGGCAGTTGGGATAAATTAAGTGCATCCATATCGCAGCCAAGCGCCTCACCCGCCCATAATCTTGCGCCTAAACCCCGTCACTCTCCTAGCTTGCAACAGCGCATGCAAGATATTCTCGGGCAATTCATGACTTGGTGGAGTCGGCAATGGGTAGCCATTGCAGTTTGCGCACTCTTAGCGGCACACATCGGGCTTTTGAGCCTACTGGCGGGCGGCAGCGATTCGACGCGAATACCAGCGATTGCCGCCCCCGCCTCTGGCAATTCCGCGCCAGCTTCAGGGGTAATTTACCGCGTCGCATTCAAACCTGAAGCAAAAGCGCAAGAGATTCTAGGCTTGCTGCTGCGCATGCAGGCTCAAATCATCGCAGGGCCGAGCGCCCTCGGCTTATGGAGCATTCAAGTTGAGAATTCGCAAGCCCTAGCCGCCGAGCAATTACTGAAACACTCCAGCTTGGTAGAGACCTACTCGCTCGACTGAATATGCTTCGCATCTCCAATAAGCAGCTAGGCAGAGGTCTATTTTCGCTTTGGGCAAGTGCTTGCCTCATTGTCACGCCCGGTGCTACATATGCCCAAACCACGCCCACTTGGGCTGCAACTGCCGCGCAGCCAGCATCCAGCCCACGCCCTACCGCATCAGCATCCAATGCAGCGGCATCCACGCTCACAACACCCTCCCTGCCTGCTATCCCAACACCCAGCTTTCCAACGATCCCCATCACGCCGCCCAGCCCCACGCCTACCCTGACTTTGCCACCCACCGTAGTACCAACTCAACGCCCACCGCCACATCCTCAAATCGATCTCCAAGCCACGCTTCGCTCTTTGCAACAAACTTTGAACGAACGCTACAGCTCCCCCAACACCAGCGAGCATCCGCAGCATGAACCCGGGCAACTGATCGTCAGTTGGCCTATCACTCTCAGCGGCCCGCCGATTGCCCAGATTCAAGCTTCAGGCGGCACGATCTTGAGTGTGCATAGCTTGCGCAATTTAGGCATCAGCATGGCTGTCGTGCAATACAGCTCGCCCGGCCAAGCCGAAGCCGCCTTGCCCGCCCTGCAAAATCTGGCCCCCGAAATATTGGCCGATCGCCTCGCCCGCGCCTACCCCATGCAAGCCTCGCCCGATCGTGGCCATGATCGCTCGCAACAGCAAGCGCGGCACTACGCCTTGGCCATGCTCAACTGGAAAAGCCTCACCAAAACCCAGCTGAGCCAGCCCATCAGCATCGGCATCATCGACACCGCCATTGCAGCCCCCCAAGCCCTTGCGGCTCTCAGCTACAAATCTGTCAACCTGCTGCCCTATGGCATGCGCCCCGCATCGACTGAACATGGCACGGGCATCGCCGCAGCCATAGCCGCCCAACCCAGCGAGCAATTTCATGGCGCAGCGCGCAATGCCCATCTGCGCGTTGCCAGCATCATGCGAGAAATCACCCCCAAGCTCAGTGCCAGCCACACCGCCCTCATTGCCCAAGCATTGGATTGGCTCATGAGCGAGAAGGTGCAAATCATCAATCTGAGCCTCGGCTCAGCCCACGATAAAGTATTGGAGCAAGTCATTCGCCTCACGCTCGATCAAGGCATCGTATTGGTAGCTGCGGCTGGCAACGCAGGCCCCCAATCGCCACCGGTGTATCCTGCGGCTTATCCCGGAGTCATCGCCGTCACGGCCGTGGATACCGCCAAACAGCTTTATTCCAAAGCCAACCGAGGCGCCTACATCGCCATAGCCGCCCCCGGCGTGGATGTCTGGCTTCCAGTAGCTCAAGGCAAATACATGAGCGGCACTTCATTTGCCACCCCCTTTGTCGCGGCAGCTGTCGCGCATCTTCTCGCATCACAGCCTCAACAAGCATGGAACGATTCAAGCATTCGCCAAGCTCTCTGCCAAACCGCACAGCAGCTACCCAGAGAAAGTCAGCGCGAAGCATCCGGCTGCGGCCTGCTACAGCCGTGAAGATGCTGCTCAAGCATGCGCAATAGGCCGCTTGATCGGCTCAATCGCCAGCCGCATGCCCATAGCTTTGAGAACGGCTGAAATACTACTTAAGGCAGGATTTCCCTCAGGCGAGAGCGTGCGATACAGCTGAGTGGAATTCAAGTTGGCTTGCTCGGCCACAGCCTGAACACCGCCCAATGCCTTGGCCACTTGGCGCATCGCAATCAAAAGCTCCCCCTGATTGCCATCCTCAAGAATGCTGTTCAGCAGTTCAATGGCATAACCAGGATCATCGCGCAACATTTCGGCCATTGCGTCATCGTGCAATTTATCCTTCATCACTTCTCCTTTGCCAATCTTTCCAAAAGGCGCAAGCTCGATCAATATCCGAAGCTTGCGAACGTTTATCGCCCGCGCACAGCAAGAGCACCATTTTTGCGCCAGCGAGTGCGTAATACACCCGATAACCTGCTCCCACATCAATACGAAGCTCCCATACACCCTCACGACAAAATTTATGGTCGCCCAAATTACCCAACTCAGCCCTGATAACCCGCCGATCAATCGCAATCCTCGCCTTGATGTCGCGCAGATCTTTCATCCAATCCAAGAAAACATCTTGCTGCTCGCGCGTCAAGTAATGGCGTATTTCATACATTCCGATATTTTCGTTTAAAAACGAAATCAGGTCAACCACGCCTTGAAGGGGTGAAATGAGTTGAGCAACTGCGTCATCTTCATCAAATAATTTGAAAATCCTCGGCGAGGCAACGTCAAAGACGTCAACAGCACATGCAAGACCTTTGGATATGCCAAATTCAGCCATACCACACGCAAATACTGCGCGATTCGCTATATTTTCAATAGCAAGCAGCGCAAGCATTCTTGCTCGCACCCGCTTGTCAATAGGCCAAAAGTCACATGACCTATTTCACATTGAGCAAGTGCGAAGCATCCGCAAGAATTCACAACGTGTGAAACCAAAGGTTTATGGCAGGAAGCTAATGCGCAGCGCATCGGCCTCCTGCCAGCAAAAGAGTATGAAACGAAGCCCTGCGCCAAGCAGCCTGCCCAGACAGCAAAGCTGCCGCAGCACAAGGCTTCAATTCATGCAAAGCTCTTGGCGAATGCGCTGGCTTTACGAGCCAGCGTATCCATTCACACACCGAGGGGAAATCAATGTTCATTCAAACAAGGAGAAATTTTATGAACTCAAAGCCAGTTGACCTGGGCAATCGACATCGCGCTGCGAGCGCATATTTGCGCCTGAATCAGCCATCTAAATCTTCGACGCGGATTGTCACTATTGCTGTGCTTTCTGCGATTTCTATGTCAGCTTTTGCGCAAGGTCGAGACACCGAAGTCAGACCAAATCGCGACAACTTAGATGCCCGAGTGAATATCGACAAGGTTTTCACAACTCAAGGCGATGTCCCTAAGGATTTCAATCCGCGCTTTTCGTTTGATGTCAAAGTCACTGAGGAAAAACTTCCCCCAGCGCCACCGGGATGCAAATGGGAGACGCCAAAATACGAACCCGCCAATGGGCAGGTCAATGTCAACAGCGGCACCGCAGGAAAAGTCACTGTGATCAATCATTTGGTTTGCCCAGCTGTCGATCAAGCCTGCAAGGATGCGAAATCCCTGAATGTGAATTTAAAAGGTGCCAGTCAATGGTTAATCGCAGGGCAACCTCCAGTTCCGGTCTCCCCCGTACCATCAATTTTCTTCCCCAATAGCTCGAATATTGAATGGGTGCAAAAATCCGGAAGCACCGCTAATTCTTCGACTTATGAAGGGAAGATTGAATTCTGTCTCTGCCCAAATTCAAGAGCGCAAGCAACAGTTGCTGACTATCGTTCAGACGATGTGGGCAAGCTGTCATTCAACGGAGTTGCTCCCTTTATCAACGCCGGCTCTCAATGGCAACCACCGTCTAGCAATACAGGCCCCGCTGAACCTGTCCCCGAACTGTGGACACCAACGAAAGTGACTGCTGAAACAGTTGTACAGCACTTGCAATCATAGCAATGACGAGATTTCTATGACTTCAATCGGCTGTTGG
>JAAUOI010000238.1 GCA_012036375.1 Allobrachymonas sp.
GTGGGGGATGATTTTTTAAGCTGCTTCATGATTTACTTTTTGATTCCGCTGGCCAAATAACTCATGCCCATCAGTGTAGATTCTTGTCGCCAACTGTGGCAATAGCTCTGCACGATGTCCCACGGTGCCCAGAGGTCAGCAGCTTTGGCGTTGTAAGGCCGATTTTTAAGCCAAGCGAGGATGTTGAGTGGCCCTGTCCACCAAGGAAAGAATTTCATACCAGCCATCGCCACACGCGCACCGGGGCGCACTTGGTGCATGATGTTGGCAATCGCCTCGGGTGTGCGCGAGACATCGTGCACATAGTTGAACAGCACCGCATCGGCCATTTGCGGCAATTGCACGGTTTCTGCGGCAGCGCAGGTGTGCCAAATCTGCTGATGAGCAGCAGCGGCCAAACGTTTTTCAGCTTGTGCAAACATGTCCGGGCTTTGCTCAAAAGCCATCACACGCCCCTTCTCGCCCACACCGCGAAGCAGCATCTCATAGCTTAGCCCCGTGCCAGCGCCCACATCGAGCACACATTGCCCTGGTTGCAATTGCAGCAAATCAATCGTGCGCTGACGTAAGCTCATGGTGTACTGCGCCGACTCATCATAGGTGCAGCTGCCAAGCGATATTTTTGGATTGAGACAGCGTTGTCAGTATGATCCATTGTTGATTTCGTCCATTTTTCTATCAATCTGTCTTTTTGTCAGCCCCTATGCTCAAAGTCTTACAAGCCTTCACCCCCACTATTTCACAGGCTTGGATGCTGCTTTCGGTGGCTATTGTGCTGGAAGTGGCGGGCACGACGTGCATGAAATTGTCCAATGGGTTTTCTCGGCCTGTTCCTTCAGTGGCGATGTTTTGCTTTTATGGCATGGCCTTCGCCTGCAACACATTTGCTGTGAAGACTTTGGATTTGAGCATCACTTATGCGGTGTGGAGCGGCGTGGGAACAATTGCCACGGCGTGTATCGGAATCTTTTACTTCAAAGAAGCAGCTACTGCGCTCAAATTAGTGAGTATTTCACTGATTGTGATGGGCGTGTTTGGTTTGCACGCAGCTTCTCGCCAGCAGGCGCAGGTTGGTAAGGCTCACCCAGCCGTCAACTCAACGCCGCTTTGATCGGCTACTGCAAGGCCAATTTAATCTTCGCAGCACTTGCCAGCGTGTGCGCGTAGCCTTGGGCAATGGTGCGTTCTCGGAATTCGCGACTAGCAGAGACCCAATAACTCATCGGCGGATGCAGCGTCAGGCTGGCTGCATTGGCATCGACTTGCGTGAGAGCCCGTTTGCGTAAATCGCTCGCACGAAAACGCTCTGCCCCAGGCGGAGCAGTGGCCTCATTGGCAGAGGCATCCATCGCCAAGACGCGCGGAGTCGGCTTCAGGGGCTGCGGAGCATTCAGAGCAGAGGCCTTTTGTAAGGCCAAACGCACAGGCATCGGCGTGACCAAATCCGCATCGACATACTGCGTGCCGCGAATCCTCACGGGTGTGAACATGCCTTCTATCGCGCAACTTGCCTGCACTGCCACACCCGCATCGCCATGATTGAACAACACAGTTTGGCGCGATTCTTTTTCTATCGCGACCGCTGCAAAAGCGGTGGGCAATTTCTCCATCTCGCAAGTGCCACAGCGCTGGAGAAGCTCGCGGTTGACGATGCTGGCCAGTGGCGTGCCGGCAAATTTTCCCTCCCCCGTCAGAGCGAGGCGGCCCATGTCCGTCACGCCAAGTTCGAGGGACATTTGCTCCAGCTCTTTAGCACGCACGCCGCCTGCGTACAGCGCCCCAATGAGCGCACCGACCGATCCACCCACGATCATGTCGGGCTGATAACCCAGCTCTTCGAGTGCTTTCAACACGCCTACATGCACAAAGCCGCGTGGTCCGCCCGAGCTTAACACCCAGATGCTGCGGATCGGCTTGCCCGAGCGCGCACCAGGTGTGATCAGCTGGCGCGGCGCATCCGTCGCGTCGTGGTTGTAATCCGTGTGAATCGTGCAGCCCCGACAGAGACAAGCTCACAGCGCCAAGCGCACAACCCCGTGCTGGCGAGCGCGGTGCGGCGGGTGAGCAGATGGGTATTCATCTGCGAGATTTTAGGGGCTGTTTGTGATGGGAATCAAGCGGATGCAAGCGCCCAGTGCACAGAGAACCAGTCTTTCGCATCCATGTAGCTTGTTGGCGCTGCAAAGCCTGCGCTTTGCAGCAGTTGTGCGAAGCCGGGCACCGTCCATTTGTAGGAGTTCTCCGTATGAATAGCTTCGCCCCGTTTGAAATTGCGGGAATGTCCGGGCCAGTTGACGGTGACTTCTTCTTTGGCTTGTAAATGCATCTCAATGCGTGAGAGCTTTGCATCGAAGAAGGCCACATGCTGCCAGTCTTGCGGATCAAAATCCGTACCAATCAGATGGTTGATATTGAGCAGCATATTGAGGTTAAACGAGGCCGTTACGCCCAGCGCATCATCATAGGCGGGCTCCAGAATTTCGCTGGCTTTGGTCAGATCTACGCCAATGAGCAAGCCGCTGCCCGCTGCGCCTTGCGCACACAAGGCCTGCACACGCGCGAGAAGGGCGCGCGCGTCATCAGGCGAGAAATTACCAATGCTCGAACCTGGGTAGAACACCACAATCGGCAAGCCACTGATAAGCGACAGCAGCTCGGGTGGCAGTGTCAGCTCGGCAGAGAAATCCAAACCCACGCCGCTCATGCGCGTCATGGGGTATTGGCGCTGAAGCCGATACAAGGTGTTGCGCAAATAATCCACCGAAATATCAATCGGAATGTAATGCGCAGGTTGCAAAGCATCAAAGAGCTTTTCAGCTTTTTCGCAGCTGCCAGCGCCCAAATCAATCAAGGCTGCCCCTTTGGGAATCTGCTGCGCAAGGTGTGGCAGATGCTGCTTAACAATAGCCCCCTCGGTGCGCGTGGGGTAATACTCGGGCAGCTCGGTGATCGCGTCAAACAGGCGCGAGCCTAGCGCGTCGTACAGGTATTTGGGCGAGACAGCGGCACGAGCGGCGAGCAAGCCAGTTGTGAGTTCGTTGCGAATGGCATGGAGCACAGCAGGGCTGCTACTGTCGTGCAGTTGATAAAACTGAGGTGTTGTCATGAAAAAAAGTCGGATTGATACATCCATATCTTACGCAAGACCATGTTGTTTAGATGTGTTGACCCGTGCGGTCTGCAAAAAACCGACTTTCGCGGTGTAATAACACCCTGTCGATTTCGACAGATCAATGCCAAATTGTTGTCAATCTGGCGACTTTCCCCCTTCATTCCTAGGAGCTTTCCATGATCGATTTTTCTCCCTCGCGCACCTTCAAATGCCTGATGACTTGCGCCATCCTGACCTTTGGCGCCATAAGTCACGCCCAGCAAGTGTTTCGCGTGACCACCATTCCCGAAGAGGCTGCCACCGAGCAGACGCGTAAATTCGCGCCGATTGCGAACTATCTTGAAAAGAAACTAGGAATGAAGGTGGAATTCACCCCAGTGTCGGATTACCCGGCGGCGGTGGAAGCCTTAGTGAATAAAAAAGTAGATTTGGTCTGGTTTGGCGGTTTCACGCATGTGCAAGCGTCGCTGCGCTCCGGCGGCAAAATCATCCCGATTGCCCAGCGCGAGGAAGACACAAAATTTCAATCCGTGTTCATCGCCAAGACGGATTCTGGCATCAAGAGCTTGGCCGATATGAAGGGCAAAGAAGTCTCTTTTGGCTCGCAAAGCTCCACCAGCGGCCACTTGATGCCCCGCAATTTCTTGCTTGAAGCCAAAATCGATCCTGAAAAAGATTTCAAACGCATCGCCTACAGCGGCGCGCATGATGCAACGATTGCCTCTGTGGTCAGTGGCCGTGTGGCTGCTGCGGCGCTCGACATCACCGTGTGGAAAAAATTCGTGACTGAGAACAAAGTCGATACCAAAGCTGTCGATGTGTTCTACACCACGCCACCTTATTTCAACTACAACTGGAGCGTGCATGCCGATATGCCTGCCGCTCAGCGTGAGCGTGTGATGAAGGCCTTGCTGGATCTGAGCATGAATGATGCAGAAGGTAAAGAAATCTTGACGCTGAACCGCGCTACACGTTATGTGCCCACCAAGCCAGAGAATTACAAAGGTTTGGAAGCAGCAGCGAAGAGCGCTGGCTTGCTTTAATTCTTGAATCATGCTGGGCAAGCTAGGCGCAAGCCAGCTTGTTCAGCGTATGCTTGAGTTCTTCGATCAATTTTTTCGATTCTTATTTTGCAAGTCAGTCTTCAAAACTTAAGTGCCCGCCACCCAGCGGCCAAAGCGGATTCAACGCCCGCTGTGCGCAGTCTCTCTCTGGCCTTTGCTGCGGGCGAGCAGGTGGCGGTGATCGGGCCTTCGGGCGCTGGCAAACCACGTTTTGCATGCGCTGGCCTGTGCGCTCAAGCCATCCAGTGGTCAGTTGTTGCTTGGCGCAAGAGAGCCTTGGCAGCTTTCGACCTCTGATTTGCAGGGGTTGCGAGCGAAGCTGTTCCTTGCGCCGCAAGTGCCCCCGCTGCCGCCACGCCAGCGTGTCGTCACCTCCGTGCTGGCGGGGCAATTGCCGCAGATGGGCCTGGCGGCGAGCTTGCGTTCGCTGTTTTACCCCTCTGATATTCCTGCTGCGCACCAAGCGCTGCAAGCCTTTGATTTGGCTGAAAAGATTTTTGAGCGTGTGGATCGTCTCTCTGGCGGAGAGCGCCAGCGCGTGGGCTTGGCGCGTTTGTTGGCATCGAGCGCCTCGCTCTGGCTGGTTGACGAGCCCTTGTCGGCGCTAGACCCCACGCGAGCCACGCAAGCGTTGCAAACCTTGTGCGGCCAAGCCCGCGCTCGCCATGCGACGCTGGTGTGCACGCTGCATCAGGTTGAGCGCGCGCTAGAAGCTTTTCCGCGTGTCATTGGCCTGCGCGATGGCGAGTTGGCTTTTGATTTGCCTTCGGCAGAAGTCTCGCAAGATCGCCTGCGCCAGCTGTATGCGCAGCATGAAGAAGAATTGTTTGGCGCAGCGCCTATCAACGAATTTCCTGATCAATTGCCCAGTGGCGCTCAGCCTGCGGTGATGCATTGCCGATGAGCGCTATTGCCTTGAAGTCTCCTGCGCTACGCGACCCAGCGTGGACGAGTCGCGTCTTTTGGGCGTTGGCAGCTTTGCTCTTGCTGTGGCCGCTGCTCGTTATTACCGAGTTCAAACCTTGGCTCTTATGGCATGAAGACAGCCGGAAGGTGATGGGCAACTTTATTGGTGATTTTTTCCCGCCCGCGCATGACAAAGAATTTTTACTGCTTGTGGCCAAAGAAACCTGGCGC
>JAAUOI010000239.1 GCA_012036375.1 Allobrachymonas sp.
GCCGGCAAAACCGCCACCCGATCACTCACGCGCAGCACCTCGCCGAGCTTATGACTGATGAAATAATGCTCATGCCTTGCGCCACCAAAGTGCGCAAAGTGGCAAACAGCGATTCGCTCTCCTGCGGCGTGAGCACGGCAGTCGGCTCATCCAAAATCAAAATCTTCGCACCGCGAACCAGCGCCTTCAAAATCTCCACGCGCTGTTTTTGCCCCACGGAAAGGCTGCCGACCAAAGCATCTGGCTCGATTTGTAAGCCAAATTGCTCACTGGCCAGCATCAAACCTGCGCGAGCTGCTCTCTTTTTAGTAGTGATCGAGAAAAGACTCTCTGTGCCCAGCATCACGTTATCGAGCACGGAGAGGTTATCAGCGAGTGCGAAATGCTGATGCACGATGCCAATGCCTGCCGCGAGCGCGGCCTTCGGATCACCGGGCTTCAGGGGCTGACCATTGACTTCAATACGGCCACTGTCGGCGATATAGTGGCCGAAAAGAATAGAAATGAGTGTGCTCTTGCCAGCGCCGTTCTCACCCAGCAAGGCCAGAATTTCCCCAGCTCGGACTTGCAAGGAAATATCGTCATTGGCCACCAAACTGCCAAAGCGCTTGGTGATATTGCAGATACGTAGTGCAGGTTGCATGCGTGAGACTAGGTAACGCGAAAAGCGCTAAAAGAACGCGAAAAGCGCGAAAGGAATGCAAAATTTGACGTGTATTCTTTTGCGTTTTTCGTCGTCTTTTTCGCGCTTTTAGCGTTACCTAGTGCCTGCTTGAGTTTTGTAACGATTACTTGAAAGAAGCCTTAGGCTGCGAATCATCCACCTTCACCGTGAACTTGCCTGCCAAGATCGCCTCCTGCTTGGCTTTGACCTTCGCCTTGATCTCAGCGGGCACTTTGCTCTCAAACGTGCCCAAGGGCGACAACTCTGAGCCTTTGAATTTCATCATCGAATACTGACCGTAGTCTTCCGCTTTGAACTTGCCTTCTTTGACGAGACCGAGTGCGCGATCAATCGTGGGCTCCATGTTCCAGAGCGCAGAGGCCACTACGGTGTCTGGGTATTTGTCTTGCGTGTTGATCACATTGCCAATGGCGAGCTTGCCTTTTTCCTTGGCTGCATCTGATACCCCGAAGCGCTCGGCATACATCACATCAGCGCCCTTGTCGATCATGGCGAAAGCAGCTTCTTTAGCCTTTGGAGGATCAAACCAGCTGTTGATAAAGCTCACAGAAAATTCTACTTTCGGATTGGTCTCTTTCGCACCCGCCATGAAGGCATGCATCAAGCGATTGACCTCAGGAATCGGGAAGCCGCCTACCATGCCGATTTTGTTGCTCTTGGTCATGCCGCCGGCGATCATGCCGGAGAGATAGGCGGGCTCTTGGATGTAGTTGTCAAACACGCTGAAATTTGGCGCTTGCGGCTTGCCCGAGCTGCCCATGAGGAACATGGTTTTCGGAAAATCTTTGGCCACTTTGCGAGCCGCTGCTTCCACCGCGAACGACTCGCCCACGATGAATTGATTGCCACCTTTGGCATATTCGCGCATCACGCGCTCGTAATCGGCATTGGTCACGTTCTCCGAGGCTTTGTATTCAATCTCGCCGCGTGCTTCGGCTGCTTTGAGCGCTTTATGGATGCGGCTGACCCATTGCTGCTCAAACGGCACGGTGTAAATCGCCGCTACTTTCATCTTGGACTGTGCTTGCGCAAGACCTGATGCGGCTAGCGTGGCTGCTGCTAATGCCAATGTGGTTCTACGGGTGATGCTCATGGTTGCTCTCTTTCTTGGGGGGGATGAAAACTAGGTAACGCGAAAAACGCAAAAAGAACGCGAAAAGCGCGAAAAAAGAAATAGAAAAATCAGATCAAAAAATTGATATAAAAAAACACTGTTTCAATTGAATTTTTCGCGTTTTTCGCGTTTTTTTAGCGTTTTTAGCGTTACATAAATTGAATTCATTTCGTTCCAAAAATCCTATCCCCCGCATCGCCCAGCCCCGGCAGGATATAGCCGTGGTCGTTGAGTTGGCGGTCGATGGCTGCGGCGTAGATGGGGACTTCGGGGTGGGTTTTTTGCATGGCGGCAACGCCTTCGGGGCAGCCCACGAGGCAGACGAATTTGATGCTCTTGGGGTTCAGTTCTTTCAAGCGATCCACGGCGGCGACGGCGGAGTTGCCGGTGGCCAGCATCGGATCCACCACGATCACATGGCGCTCATGCATGTCTTGTGGCATCTTGAAGTAATACTCAACCGCAGTGAGCGTTTTCGGGTCGCGATACAGACCCACATGCCCCACGCGCGCGCCGGGCACGACATCGAGCATGCCATCAAGCAAGCCCGTGCCCGCCCGCAGGATGCTCACGAAAAACGAGCTTTTTGCCGTCCATCACCGGGCTCATCATGGTCTCTAGCGGCGTTTCGATCTCAATGTCTGAGAGCGGCATATCCGCCGTCACTTCATAGGCCATCAGCGAAGCCAGCTCGCGCAGCAGGCGGCGAAAGGTGTTGGTGGACGCATCTTTTCTGCGCATCAAGGTGAGCTTGTGCTGCACCAGTGGATGGTTGACGACGTAGCAGTTGTTTTGGAAAGCGGTGGCCATGGAGTTCTTCTGAGTGAGTTTGAAAGCTTGAGGTTAAAAAATCGTTCCGTCGGATTCAATCTGCAAGGGTGGTGAACCTGCACGCAAATTTTGCGCCAACACGCGGCCAGCCGCCCACGTGCCGCCTTCTAAGATGCAGGCCAGCGGCATCTCGCCCGCAGTTTTGCCCAGTTGCTGGCGCACCAAAGGCGCGAGTTCATCGAGCAAGGCCACGGTGAGCGCACGCCATTCGACGATGAATTCTTCATGCGGCTGATGCGCGTATTTTGCAGCTTCGGCGTTCTTCAAACTCAGTACGCCGCCATCAAGCAACAGGCCGCCGTTGCGGTATTCAGGCAGGCCCGTGAGATCATCCAAACCCGTGACCTGCACGCCGCTCCATTCAAAGGGCTCGAGCAAAGAATAGGTGAGCCATTGCGAGAGTTTGTGAAACGGAATCCAGCCCTCGGGTGAGGCACTTTTGCCCAGCGCCGCATGCGGCCAGCAATCGCCCACGGCTTGCCCGTCAAACACGCTGCCCGAGGGCCAAATGCGTGAGAGCGTTTTGAGAAGCAGGCCCAAAAGATCATGGGCTGCTGCGTTTTTGATAGCATTCGGCGCAGATTTGATGCCGGCTACCTGCATAAAATGGTATAAATTCCCTACTCTGGGGGGATTGAGGCTAAATACATCCGGCTGCTCGGCCAGCGCCTTGCCCAAACGCCGCAGCAAGCTCACGCGCCCCTCCAAGCCCACGAGCGGGTTGCTGTCGGTGACTTGAAATGCCTGCGCCAGTTGAATGGCCGACAAACGCTGCAAACCGAGTGCATCTACCTGCAAGGGCTGTGTGGGGTCACTTGAAAACAATCCGCTGCAAAACGCATGAAAACTCGCCACACCCAAGCCCTCGGATCGGGTGTGGACCTGAGCCGTGCGCGCCTCATTGAATTGCCACGAAGGGCCGGCTCCCGCATCCAGCAGCACGCTGACCACCACGAGGTCGATCAAGGTCACGGGTCGCTGGACGCGCCGCTTTGCAATGTATCCAGCCAAGCGCGGCGGTTCACGCCGCCCGCTTCAAAATGCCGCCAGCGGCTGTGGTACGGAATTTTTAAATCCGGGTAACGGCTCTTCGTGGTTTGCGCCACCATGCTGGCCACGCTGGGCATGGCATCGTCGTGCACTGAGAAATGCGCCGATTGGCCTGCCCGAGCGCGCGCGAGCAAAGCGCGTGCGCGCAAGCGGGTGGTGGCGGTATCAAACAAGGTTTCTAGCATGCTCAAATCGTATTTTTAAGGGTAAATCGATGGATAGCCGGCATAAAATATGCGCGAAGTGCTATCAAAATAATAGTTATTCATTCAAGCCTCGGCCTTTAGTGGATTTGAGCTGCTCGGCGGTTGGAGCGCCCGTGGGCGTGAAATAGCCGGCGGCCATCTTCGCATCCATCTCCACTTTGGCATCATCAGGAATCAGCTCATCAGGAATGTTGACCCGCTCGCCGACTTCGATGCCGCTTTGCGTGATCGCATCAAACTTCATATTGCTCATCGAGACAAGGCGGTGAATTTTGCGCACGCCCAGCCAATGCAGTACATCCGGCATGAGCTGCTGAAAGCGCATGTCTTGCACGCCGGCCACGCATTCGGTGCGGGCGAAGTATTTGTCGGCAGTGTCGCCGCCCACTTGGCGTTTGCGGGCGTTGTAGACCAAGAATTTCGTCACTTCACCCAAGGCGCGGCCTTCTTTGCGGTAGTAGCTGATGAGGCCCACGCCGCCTCGTTGCGCCCCGCCGATGCATTCTTCAATCGCATGCGTGAGATACGGGCGACAGGTGCAAATATCAGAGCCAAAAACGTCTGAGCCATTGCACTCATCATGCACGCGGGCAGTCAGCTCCACTTCAGGGTTGGCCAAATCTTGTGGATTGCCAAAAATATAAATCGTGAGGCCGCCAATCGGCGGTAAAAACACTTCCAAATCAGAGCGCGTGACGAGCTCGGGATACATGCCGCCCGTCTCTTCAAACAGCACGCGGCGCAAATCTGTCTCCGAGCAACCAAAGCGCGCCGCCACGCTGGGCAAATGCCACACCGGCTCCACCGCTGCTTTGGTCACCACCGCCGCGCCACCTTCGGAGAGAATTTTTCCATCGGCCTTCAAACGGCCTTTTGCATCGCCTCCATGATCTCGGGCAAGATCACATGCGCTTTGGTCACGGCAATTGTGGGGCGAATGTCGTAGCCCGAAGCGAGTTGCTCGCCGTAATACTGGCCAATTTCTGCGCCCCAAGGATCGAGCGAGACGATTTTGCCTGGCTGCGTCCAGCTGGGGTGCGGGCCAATGCGGTCGGTGGGCGAGGTGTTGGTCAGATCGGCTTTGTGCTTGGGGTCGAGTGCGCCTGCGGCTACGGCGAGCGCACGATAGACACTGTAGGAGCCGCTGTGCGTGCCAATCACGTTGCGGTGCGCACGCTTGGTGGTCGTGCCCACCACGGGCCCGCGCTCTAGTGCGCTGGCAGCCCCCCAGTTGATCAGCAGGGAGCCGAGGCCGCTGCTGTGCGAGGTCAGGCGGATGTGGGAGCGTGTTTCTGGAACGGAAGACATAAAGGGCAGAGTTGAAACAAAGACGCATCTTGCGATGATTGCGAAGGAATGCAAGAGGTGTGCCCAGCCTTAAGTTGAGGCTGTATGCAAATAATATTTAGATGTTTTTT
>JAAUOI010000240.1 GCA_012036375.1 Allobrachymonas sp.
TTCAGGAAATCGTGCGCCGCATGAGAGAGAAGTATCCCTTAGCATCAACTACTACGCAGCTAGGGAATGATGCTCATAAAATTCCCTCCAAAATTTGATGCTTGAATATCAACCAGCCATGTCATTCGTGCTCAAGATTTTTTAGCCAATCCGTCCAACACCCAGCCCGCTGCACACATGCCAAACGTGGCCGTGACGCTGACCACGGAGCCGAAGCCGTGGCAATTGAGGCTGCCGTCGGCCTCTTCGATGGCGCAAGATGAATCGGGCGGGGCAACCGCTTCTTTGCTGAACACGCAGATGATGCCGATTTTTTTGCTCGCGCGGGGCGCCATGTTGGCGGCGCAGGCGATAGCGCGGTCGGAGAGCAGGGGTCGTGGGTGGTTTCGCTGAGGTCGGCGATTTCAACCAAATCGGCGCGGCGCTTGCCGCCTGCTGCGCCAGCAGTGATGAATAAAGGTGCTTGTTTTTTCAGGCGCTTGGTTTGCTCGATCGCCCACACGGCCAATGCGGTTTTGGCGCTTTGCTGATCGCAGGCGTCGATCACTGCATCGAAATTCATCGCAGCAAGCGCAGGCCAGTTGTCGGGTGTTGCGAATTCTTCGACTGCGTTGACATTGCAGTCGGGGTTGATGAGGGCAATGCGCTCTTGCATGGCCAGCACCTTGGCTTTGCCCACACTGGTGGTGTCTGCATGAATCTGGCGGTTGATATTGGATTCGGCCACTTGGTCAAAATCGATCAAGGTGATTTGCCCCACGCCGCTGCGAGCCAAAGCCTCGGCCGCCCAAGAGCCCACGCCGCCAATGCCAATCACTGCGACATGCGAGACGCGAATCGCTGCTGCGCCGCTTACGCCATACAAGCGCTCTAGGCCGGAGAAGCGGCGAGCCAGATCAGCATCTGTTTCTGAGGCTGAAGCGGGGGATATGACTGTCAAACCATCTTCTCCAGCCGCCAGATTTGGTATTTGAAGCCCAGTACCGAGCCGCCTAATATGGCCGCTACAGCTATGAAGCTCATAGTCGAGAGCGTAGAAATGCCGCTCAAACCTTGCCCCACCGTGCAGCCCATAGCGGTGACTCCGCCGATGCCCATGAGCACAGCGCCGCCCAAATGGTTGGCCACATCTTCCGTGCCACCAAAGCCTTCCCAGCGGAAACTTTTTGTGGCCACAGCCATCACGGCCGAGCCCGCAATCACGCCGAAGACGCTGGCAATCCCCAGCGTCAGCACCTTGGATTTATCGGAAAAAAACATCAACCAATCGACCGTGTAAGCCACGGGCGCGACGAAACTCAGCGCTTCTGCGCGGCCTGAATTGGTGCCGATATAAGCGGCCTCCAGCGTTTCGGGATGCTCGGCCACAAAGCCCAGCGAGCCGCTGGCCCACCACATGAGTGTGATCACCAGGCCAATGCCGATGCCGGCGAATAAGTTATCAAAGCTGCGGAAGTCTTTGGAGAGCAAAGCCCAAACCACCAAGCCGCAGCCCACAAGAGCTGCCGCGAGCATCTGTGCAGCCCCAATTTTTAAGCCAAATAGACTGCTAGCCGGCATAGATAGTGCGCTGGATGCTCCTGAATTTATAGCAAATGTGTCCACCGTCGCCACGCGAACCACGGCTGTAATGCCTTTGAGCGTCGCAAATGCGGCAATCCCCATCACCACAAACACCACCAGCGATTTCAAACTCCCACCACCAATACGGACCAGGGTTTTGCTGCCGCAGCCCGAAGCCAGCACCATGCCAAAGCCAAACATTGCGCCGCCCACAATCGCAGAAAGCCATGCAATGCGCGGGCTGGCATAGAGCGTTTTGCTTGGGTCAATCTTGCCCAGATACGCCAGCAGCCCAAAGCCCAGCATCGCCACGCCCGCCGCGCAAGCCCATTGGCGCATGCGCTGCCAATCGCCGATATTCACAATGTCGCTGACAGCGCCCATGGTGCAAAAATGCGTGCGCTGGGCGATGAGGCCGAAGAGAAATGACAACACGAACGAGGCGATGAGCACCTGCTGATTGATCGAAGAGAGGTCTGAGACTTGCATGCCGCTATTTTAATTGCGCAGCATGCATCTGCGCCTGCGTCGAAAGCGGGCGCCCTGAGCTTGGTGCGCGACTAAAATCCATGTCATGTTGAACACTTTTGCGCACTTCTCATCATGGCATTGATCGTCGTTTGTGAAGATGATGCCGCGACCCGCGCTTTGATCACCGCCGTACTGAGCAAAGCTGGGCATGACGTGGAAAGCTTTGACAATGGTTTGGCGGCCTATGTGCGCTTGCTCGATGGTGACGCAGAGCTACTCATCAGTGATGTGCAAATGCCGTTTAAAAACGGTTTTGAATTGATTGCGGATATTCGCCAAGAATCTGAATTGGTCGATTTGCCTTGTATATTGCTGACCTCGTTGCAAGAGCGTGCACATATGCGAATTGGCATGACCAGTGGTGCCGACGATTACGTGACCAAGCCGTTTCAACCCTCTGAATTATTGGAGGCCGTGGACAGCCAACTCAAGCGTTCTATGCAACGCTATGTCGAGCAAATGCGCCATGTGGACACGAATGTGAAACGCGCGGTGGGCGAGCGCACCAATGAGTTGATGGAGTTGTTTGAAAAGCGCCTGCGCACTGAGCTGCAATCGCGCTGGGTGCGCACAGACATGAGCACCTTGCAGTTGCGCGGCAGTTTGCTGGCCTGCTCGTTTTTAGAGGTGGAGGCTTGGCAGCGCAGTTTGCCGCAGACGCAGATGGCCGAGCTGGTGAGGCTGTATTTCAGCAAACTATCGGACTGCGCAGCCTTGTTCCAAGCCGATCATGTGCAGTTTGTGGGGCAAAGCTTGATGATCGTGTTTGATGACAGCCAAGACACCCCGAGCGTGAACCACCGCACGCGCACGCTGCGCTTGCTGCAATCGCTCTCCAGCATTCGCTCCAGCATGCAAGCGCATGTTCAGCAACTGCAAGCGAGTGCTGGTGCGCCGAGCTTCATGCCCTGCATCGTCGCGCATCGCGACTCCATCAGCTTGACGAAACTCGAAGGCATTGCCGGTGGTGTGGATCAAATGGTGCCTGTTGGCCAAGCCTTGGGTGATATGGCCAAGCTGCTCAAAACCGCGCATGCGCTGCGCTGGCCGTTGGCCGTGAGCGATGCATCTTGGTCTGAGCTACAGCAGGGTTTGCATTCCGATGAGCAAGTGCAAATCAAGCTCAATGCCAAGCCCTGGAGCTTGATTCGGGCGAGTTTGCCTGCTGCTTGATGATTACTTCAGGAGGGCTTGGCGTAGCGCCTCAATCCGAGCGCGGTTGACGCCGAAATCCTTGCGCCCGATGCGGCTCGCGCTTCGCGCGTGGATCACACTGTTCTGTGCATCAAGTGCAAACTCCACATCATCAGTGAACTTGAGCAGTTGCGTGGTGCTCTGCGCATAGATATAGGTGGGCGTTTGGGTAACGATCATCGTACGCGGCATGGCTTGCAAAGCATCTGCGATTTTTTTCATCTCGCGCTGCCATCGCCAGAGATTTTGAAAGGCTCAATCGCCGCATAGGCGCGCATCGGATGATCAGGCCACAAATCGGCTTGGCTGCTCACGGAGTTTTCCGTGCGCGAAGGGCGCTTGAGCTTGCCGTCTTTGAGACCTAAATCTTGCGGTGCTTTGCCCTTTAAAAAGCCAAGTTGGCCGGCGATGAACAAGGCCAAAGCAATGATGGCAATAGCGAGTACAAAAAGAATGAGAAAACGCATGGTGAATTTCCTAAGGAATTTTTAAATTTGCCATGAGGTTGTAGCAGGTCTTTCTGGAAGGCTCAACCTAGAAACCGTGGGCGCAGTCTCGGCGATGACTTTGCCGCGTTTGAAAACCTTCAGGCGCACGGCTCGCAGGCGCAGCGCCTCCACCGGGTCACGCGCTTGCAGGAGCACGAAATCTGCGTGGCAGCCTTTTTCAATGCCATAGCCCTTCAAATGCATGAGCTTGGCAGGATTGACTGTCACGGCATCAAAGCATTGGCGCATTGCCGATTGAGATGTCATTTGAGCCACATGCAAACCCATGCTCGCTACTTCGAGCATATCGCCAGAGCCGAGGCTGTACCAAGGATCCATCACGCAATCTTGCCCAAAAGCCACCGTGAGGCCATGCGCCAATTGCTCGGGCACGCGCGTCATGCCGCGTCGCTTGGGGTAGGTGTCGTGCCGGCCTTGCAGGGTGATGTTGATGAGCGGATTGGCCACCACGCCCACGCCAGCCTCTTTCATCAGCGGCAAGAGTTTGCTCACGTAATAGTTATCCATGCTGTGCATGGAGGTGAGATGCGAGCCGACGATGCGGTTTTGCAGTCCGAGGCGCTGTGCTTCAAAAGCCAGCGTTTCCACATGCCGAGAGAGCGGATCATCGGATTCATCGCAATGCATATCGACAAGCAGCCCGCGCTCGGCGGCGATTTCGCAAAGCAGCTTCACGCTCTGCGCACCGTCTTGCATGGTGCGCTACAAATGTGGAATACCGCCCACCACATCCACGCCTTTGTCGAGTGCGCGTTTCAAATTCTCCAAAGCACCCGGCGCACGCAGCAGGCCATCTTGCGGAAATGCCACGAGCTGCAAATCAATATACGGCGCGACGCGCTTTTTCACTTCCAATAGCGCATCCACTGCGAGCAGCCGCGCATCACACACATCCACATGCGTGCGAATCGCCAGCAACCCTTTGGCCACAGCCCAATCGCAATACTTCAGAGCGCGTTCAACGAGCGCCTCCTGTGTGAGCAAAGGCTTGAGTTCACCCCAAAGCGCAATGCCTTCAAGCAACGTGCCGCTTTGGTTGACGCGCGGCAGGCCGTAAGACAGCGTCGCATCCATATGAAAATGCGCATCGACAAATGGCGGCGAAAGCAATTGGCCTTGCGCATCTAGCGTCTGGTGCGCATCTGCTTTGAGACTAGGCGCAACATCCACAATCAAACCATCTTGCACAGCTACCGAGGCATTTGTGCGCCCATCGGGCAGGGCGGCATTCGTGATCAACAGATCTAGCATCAACGCTCTCCTTTGATATACGGTTTCATGAGCGCCTGCGGATACGCGGCTTTGCGAGCCACCACAATCAGCGCGATGATGCTCAGAATATACGGCAGCATCAGATAAATTTGATAAGGCAAGACCGCACTGCCCGCCTGCTGCAAACGCAGTTGCAATGCATCGAAGAAAGCAAACAACAAAGCGCCCAATAGCGCCTTGCCGGGTCGCCAACTTGCAAACACCACGAGTGCCACGCAAATCCAGCCTCGCCC
>JAAUOI010000241.1 GCA_012036375.1 Allobrachymonas sp.
AGTAAAATCAGGGTTAATCCCTGAAGCTTCTTTCAATCACTTACTTTTCTTGGCTACACCATGTCACTCGACGCAGTTAATCCTGGCAAAAACGCACCCCATGAATTCAATGTGATCATCGAAATCCCGATGAATGCCGACCCGATCAAATACGAGGTGGACAAAGAGTCTGGCGCGATTTTTGTGGATCGCTTCATGAGCACCGCGATGCACTACCCCACCAATTACGGCTACATCCCCAAAACCCTGTCGGGCGATGGCGACCCGGTCGATGTGCTGGTCATCACCCCGGTGCCCCTGATCCCCGGCGTGGTCATCACCTGCCGTGCGATTGGCATTTTGAAAATGCAAGATGAAGCGGGCGAAGATGGCAAATTGCTGGCCGTGCCGATTGACAAAAAATGCAGTTTGTATACGCAGTGGAAAAAACCCGAAGATTTGAATCCGCTGCGCCTCAAAACCATTTCTCACTTCTTTGAGCATTACAAAGATTTGGAAGAAGGCAAATGGGTCAAAGTGCTGGGCTGGGAAGGCGTTGACGCGGCGCATAAAGAAATCACGGATGGCATGACCGCTTATCAGGCCAAAGCCTAAAGCCTAGGCTCTGACTGCTTACCCTTCAGGTTTTTGAAGGGAATTTGCATACAACACCCAGCATGCCCGCTCTAAAATGCGGGCATGTTTGTTTATTTTCGCCGCGCCACACTCAAGCAACAACAAAATGTTGTGCCGCTGCATGCACCGGTTTTTAACTTTGGAGCTTTCCCATGTCATCAACCCTGTTTGACGCGACCGCCTTGGTCGTTCCGTTTGAGAACCTAAGAAATTCAGATGTGGAGGCCGTTGGCGGCAAAATGCCAGCCTCGGCGAGATGATTTCGCAATTGCCCACGGGCGTGAAAGTGCCCACGGGTTTTGCCACCACAGCGCATGCGTTTCGTGAGTTTTTAAAACACGATGGTTTGGTTGAGAAGATCAATGCCAAGCTAAACGCGTTGGATACCGAAGACGTGCGGGCGCTGGCCAGCGTCGGCGCGGAGATTCGCGCTCTGGTCGAAGCGCAGCCTTTTCCTACAGATTTAGAAGCGGCGATTCGCGCAGAGTTTGCGCGTTTATCAGGCGGCGATGCTGCGGCGAGTTTTGCTGTGCGCTCATCTGCTACGGCGGAAGATTTGCCTGACGCTTCGTTTGCTGGGCAGCAAGAGAGTTTTCTCAATGTGATGGGCATTGATGAAGTGCTGCACAAGATGAAAGAAGTGTTTGCATCGCTCTACAACGACCGCGCGATTTCCTATCGCGTTCACAAAGGCTTTGCGCATGCGGATGTGGCGCTGAGTGCGGGCGTGCAGCGCATGGTGCGCTCGGATTTGGGCGCGGCGGGCGTGATGTTCACGATTGATACCGAGAGCGGCTTTGATCAAGTGGTGTTTATTACTGCGAGCTATGGCTTGGGCGAGACGGTGGTGCAGGGCGCGGTGAATCCGGATGAGTTTTATGTGCACAAGCCGATGCTGGAAGCGGGCAAGCGTGCAGTGATCCGTCGTAACTTGGGAAGCAAACTTTCGCAGATGGTGTTTGCCACGGTTGATGAGAAAAAAGCCAGCGGCAAGCTGGTGAAGACGATTGACGTGCCGACCGAGCAGCGCAATCGCTATTGCCTCTCAGATGCCGATGTGGAGCAGCTCGCCAAATACGCCGTCATCATCGAACAGCACTATGGCCGCCCGATGGATATTGAATGGGGCAGAGATGGGCGCGATGGCCAGATTTATATTTTGCAAGCGCGGCCTGAGACGGTCAAAAGTCAGCAAAAAGGCAAGGTCGAGCAACGCTACAAGCTCAAGAGTCGCGGCGCAGTGCTCTCCGAAGGCCGCGCGATTGGCCAGAAGATTGGCACAGGCCCCGTGCGCCTCGTGCATTCGATTGCCGAGATGGACAAAGTGCAGCCCGGCGATGTGCTCGTCACAGACATGACCGACCCCAACTGGGAGCCTGTGATGAAACGCGCCAGTGCGATCGTCACCAACCGAGGCGGGCGCACCTGCCACGCGGCCATCATCGCCCGCGAGCTGGGCATTCCGGCGGTGGTCGGCTGCGGCGATGCGACAGAATTTTTGAAAGACGGCACGCTCGTGACAGTGAGCTGCGCCGAAGGCGATACCGGCTTCATCTACGACGGCCTGCTAGAAACCGAAATCACAGAAGTGCAGCGCGGCACGATGCCCGAGATCAAGACGAAAATCATGATGAACGTGGGCAACCCGCAGCTCGCGTTTGATTTTGCGCAAATGCCCAATCAAGGCGTGGGCTTGGCGCGGCTGGAATTCATCATCAACAACAACATCGGCGTGCATCCCAAGGCGATTCTTGACTATCCCGCTGTGGATGCAGATTTGAAGAAAGCGGTCGAGAGCGTTGCTCGCGGCCATGCTTCCCCTCGCGCTTTTTATGTCGATAAAGTCGCCGAAGGCATCGCCACGATTGCCGCCGCCTTCTGGCCCAAGCCCGTGATCGTGCGCCTCTCCGATTTCAAGAGCAACGAATACCGCAAACTGATCGGCGGCAGCCGCTACGAGCCGGAGGAAGAAAACCCCATGCTCGGCTTCCGTGGCGCGGCGCGATACATCAGCGCTGAGTTCGGTGAAGCCTTTGCGATGGAGTGCGAAGCGCTGCGCCGCGTGAGGAATGACATGGGCTTGACCAACTTGGAAATCATGGTGCCTTTCGTGCGCACGCTCGGGCAGGCCAAGGCGGTGAATGAGCTGCTGGCCAAGCATGGATTAGCCCGAGGTTCAAGTGCAGATACTCCTAATTCAATAGCACTCCACGCAGATTCTATGCCGGCAATTGGCCAAAAAGGCTTAAAAAATGAGGCTTCTGGTCTGCGCCACATCATGATGTGCGAAGTCCCCAGCAATGCCATCCTCGCCACACAATTCCTAGAGTATTTCGACGGTTTCTCCATCGGCTCAAACGATCTCACCCAGCTCACGCTTGGCCTAGACCGCGACAGCGGCTTAGAGTTGCTCGCCAAAGACTTCGACGAACGCGACCCCGCCGTCAAAGCCATGCTCTCTATGGCCATCAAAGCCTGCAAAGCGCAAGGCAAATACGTCGGCATCTGCGGCCAAGGCCCTAGCGACCATCCCGATTTCGCGCAGTGGCTCGCCGCCGAGGGCATCAGCTCGATTTCGCTCAACCCTGATACGGTGGTGGCGACTTGGCAGGCTTTGGCTGGCTGATGGAAAAATTCTGCCCGCACTATCCCAGGCCCATCACAAGCCGGTGGGTGCGGGTGTGGCGTTTGCTCTTTGGGAATAACTCTTTGATTGAGCAACTCAGTGCCAAAGCCTATCGCATGCAGATGGGGCGCAATCTATTGCCAGGTCACACGATGTTTACCGTCAATGATCCGAAAGCAGTGCGGCAGGTCTTGGTGGAGCAGCAAGCCCAGTACCCTAAGCATCGGTATATGGACGATTTGCTCAAGCCATTGCTGGGGCATAGCATTTTCACAAGCAATGGCGAGCAATGGGTGAATCAGCGCAAGCTGATGGAGCCTGCGTTTGAGCAAACGCGCATGGAAAAAGTCTTTCCCTTGATGTGGGATGCGACGCAAGCCTTGCTAGAGCGCTTGCGAGAAGATGCCAAGGCAGGGCGATGCGATATCGAAGCCCGCATGACGCACTTCACAGCGGATGTGATCTTTCGCACCATTTTTCATTGCCTTTGGCGCAGCATGATGCGGATCTGATCTTTAGGTCGTTTTTAGCTTTTCAGCAATCTGCGCCCAAAGCTACGATGCCAAACTATCGCCCGAGTTGGTTTGCACGCTGGTTCAAACCCAAACATCAAGAGCTGACGGCGCAGTCTGCCCAAGAAATACGTGCGCTGCTGCGCCGATACGTGATGCCACGCTACGCGCAACACCATGAGCAAGTCCAAACTGAGCCAACCCAAGCTGAGCAAGCCTACAGCGACATCTTGTCCTCACTGCTACAGGCGCGCACGCAGGATGGGCAGCATCTGAGCGTGGAAGAATTGGTCAACGAAATTGCGGTCTTGTTTTTAGCTGGACATGAAACTTCCGCCAGCGCGCTGTCGTGGAGTTTGTATTTCTTGGCACAGAGTCCAGAGGTACAAAAGCGCGTGCATGAGGAAGTTGATCAGGTCATCGGCACCTCGGAGTTGACTTTGGCGCATCTGAATCAACTGAATCTGACGCGCCGGGTTTTCCGAGAAACTTTGCGCCTGTATCCTCCCTTGGGCTTTTTGGTGCGCGAGGCCAGCGCAGCGGGCTGCTTACGAGATCAGCACATCCCTACAGGATCAACGATCGTGATTTCGCCTTGGCTGATTCATCGGCATCGTGAGTTTTGGGAGCGGCCTGATGAGTTTGATCCCGATCGGTTTTTGACAGACGCTGGCCGAGCCAGTGCCGCGACTGCTTTTCTGCCCTTCAGTTTGGGCGCTCGCGTTTGCGTGGGTGCGGGTTTTGCTCTGCAAGAAGCGGCGCTGGCCTTGGCCGCTGTGATGCGCGAATTCAGCGTGCAGCCGATAGCGGATCATGAGCCGATGCCCATTGCCCGTTTGAGTTTGCGTTCTGATATTGGTGTGAAGCTCATCTTGACTCTACGTCAATCAACTGGTTGATGCAGTAGTTCGTAGATGAGCGCTCGGGTTGCCTCTGCTTGGGGCATTTGGGCTTGAATAATTTGGCAAGCTGAGGCGATCTGCTCATCCTCCAGCAAAGCCTTCAAGCGCCTAGCCAAAGATGCACTGCCAGCAGCGGGCGAGACGATGTGAGCGATGCCCAGAGAAACCGCGCGCTGGGCATTGTCATGGTGATCAAACGCATAAGGCGTTAGCAGCATGCGTGTGCCGCAGCGCATGGCTTGCGCTATCGTGCCAATGCCCGGATGCGAGACCAGAGCGGCGCAGCGTGGCAACACTTGGCTCAAAGGCGCATAGCTGATCGCTTGCACATACGCAGGCCACGGCCTGTGCGCTATGTCTGTTGGCGCGATGAATAGCGCTTGTAGATGGAGCAGGGCGCACACCTGTGCCATACGTTCAAAAAAATGTGCAGCGTGATGCATATGCGAGCCTGCCATCACCAACACGGTTACATGGGTTTGACCAACGTCGAAATCATGGTGCCTTTCGTGCGCACGCTTGGGCAGGCGAAGGCGGTCAGCGAGTTGCTGGCCAAACATGGATTGGCGAGGGACAAAGATGCGTTACGCCACATCATGATG
>JAAUOI010000242.1 GCA_012036375.1 Allobrachymonas sp.
GCGGGCAGGACTGCACGCGCACCCGATGCACCGGAGGCAGGTGCTGAGGCCGTCTGAGCGACTACAGACACCGAAGCTGTGGTTGAAGCATTGGTAGTGGTGCTCGCTGATGCTGTTGCAGTCACGCTGCTTGCAGAGGCTGCACTGCTAGGCTCAGAAGCAGTTGATCCAGGGCTGACGGCTGTGGTGGGCGTGCTGAGGATAGCAGTGGCTGTTGGGGCGGCAAGATCGGCATTGACATCCGTGGCATTAGGTTGACCTGAGCCGCCCAGTAACCAAAAGCCTGTTCCCCCGACTATCAGAGCCGTCAAGCCAATCAAGCCCCACTTGTTGGACGATTTCTTCGCTGATCCTGCACTGGGCGATACGCCGCTTGCTTTGACCAATTCCGATTCCAAGGGCATGATATGCGGCGCTGGCTCGGCTTTGCGCAGCCCAGAGGCATTGCTGACTGAGCCAGGCTCAGTCATGGGAAATTGGGTGGGCGCAAATTGCGTGCTGGCGCCGTACTCAGAATCGTTGTAGGCGCTGGGTGGAAGAGTGGGGTCGTCCTTGGTGACAGTTGATGAGGTGGGTGTGGACGCAGCAGACGATTGTGGTGAGATTTCGGTGGGGGCTGATACTGAGCCTGAAATGAGTGTGCCTACAGGCGCAGCGACCAAAGTGCTCTCGCCGGGCTTGCGCAGCATGGTGGCTTCGTAGCGGGAGGCTTCACCAGCAGCTTTTTGTGTGTCAGCCAGAGTCTTGAGCTTTCGCTTGGCCAAATCGGCGTAAATACCCACGGGAAAACGCTTTAAAAAGCCTTCCAAAATCTCGGGCTCATTGCTGTCTTTGATGTCTTTCCAGTAGACCAATTCCAGTTCTTGCGTCACGGTGCTGCCATTGGTGCCGCCGCTGATGCTGCCGGGAAAAGTGCCCACGCTGGCGGCCAATTCGGGGCGGGGATGGGCAGATGGGGTGATGGTCAAATCGGCATTGTTGACGGCAGATTTGAGCGCAGCTGCAAATGCAGCAGCATCGGCAAAACGATCCAGCTTGGATTTGGCCAAAGCTTTGGCGACGACCGAATCCAAAGCAGGCGGAAGCGCCCCCACGATCTGGCTGGGCGGTGTGGGGTCTTCTTTAACGATTTTGGAGACGATATCCAGATAGCCTTCGCCATCGAAGGGTCGCACACCGGTGAGCAACTGGTACAACACGATGCCAGCAGAGAATAGATCAGAACTGTGATCAACACCTTTGCCAGCCACTTGCTCGGGTGACATGTATTTGAGCGTGCCCACCGTGCCACCACTGGTTTTGGTGGCTTCGCCAGAATCGGTGATGCGAGCGACACCAAAATCAGTGAGCTTGATGCGGCCTTCTTTGGTCAGCAGCATGTTGGCGGGTTTGATGTCGCGGTGGATGATTTTGTGTTTGTGGGCGTAATCGAGCGCAGCCAACAAATCGGCCATCATGAAAGCCGTTTGTTCAAGCGAGAAGCGTTTGCCTGCATCTAGGAAGTGCTTGAGATCTTCACCTTGTACAAACTCCATCACGATATAGGCTGTTTGCCCTGTCGCATCAACATGCTTGTCTGAGTCATAGACACTGACAATATTCGGATGCTGCAAACGGCCTGCTGAACGGGCCTCGGTTTTGAAGCGCTGCTCGTATTCGATGATTTCGTTCGCTGGCATGCGACCACACGCACCGTTTTGATGGCCACGCGGCGATCTAGGTTTGGATCACGTCCTTCGTACACCACACCCATCGCTCCTTGCCCGAGCACGCGCACGATGTCATAACGACCAAGGTGGGAAATGGGGGGCGGAAGAACCATGGGCTGAGGCGATGAGTTTTACTTTTACATTCTAAGCCCGCAAGGGTCTGTAACTGTGGTGTCAAATGCCTAGTGAGGGTGTAACAGGTCAAATATCACGAATCAGTGTGTGACGCGTGAGCAACAGCACTTGGTCTTCGCCCGCACTGGTCTCCAGCCAGACCGACTCGAGTCGGGGGAAGGCGGCTTCAAAGTAAGCCCGCTCATTCCCGATTTCGAGCACCAAAATAGCTTCCTCGCTCATCACGGCGGGGGCAGTTTGAAGCATTGGACGAATGAAATCCATGCCATCCTTTCCGCCGTCCAAAGAAATTGTGGGCTCTGCGCGATACTCGGCTGGCAAGGTGGCCATGCTTGCGCTATTGACATACGGTGGGTTGCACACAATCAAATCGTAAGGCCGGCCGTTGATGCCCCGGCATTGCGCCAAACCATTGGACTGAATCAGCGAAATACGGCTTTGCAGGCGATGCTTGGCCACATTGATCTTGGCTACATCTAAAGCATCGGCGCTAATGTCAGCGCCTTGCACAAGCACATCGGGCCAGGCCATGGCGGCGAGCACTGCCAGCGAGCCGTTGCCCGTGCACAAATCGAGCACCTGGCGTGTGGATTCATCCAGCCAAGTGTCAAAACTTGCATCAGCAATTAACTCTGCAATCAAGCTGCGCGGCACGATCACGCGCTCATCCACATAAAACGGCACGCCTTGCAACCAAGCCTCATGGGTGAGGTAAGCGGCAGGTTTGCGTGATTCGATGCGCGCTATTAAAAGAGTAGCAATCCGCGCAGATTCTATGCCAGCGACTGGTCTATTTTGCACTGAATCGAGGTCATCAATAGGCAGTTCCAAGGCATGCAGAACCAGCCATGCGGCCTCGTCAAACGCATTGGTCGTGCCATGCCCAAAGCTCACGCCTGCGGCCTCCAGTTGCGCGGCGGCTTCGTTGATCGTTTGAAGCACCGTGCTCACAACACACCTTCAAACATCATCACATCGACAAGTCCACCGACAGCCACATTACCCTGCTCGTGATGCAAAACAATCAGCCCATTGGCCTGCACCATGCTAGAGAGCACACCCGAGCCTTGGTTGCTGCTGGTGGTGCGCACTTGCAGACTGCCGTCTTGAGCAAGCGATACAAGGCCGCGCTGGTATTCAGTTCGCCCCGGCTTCTTGCGCAGGTTCTCTTGGCTTGCAGCTTGTAAATACAAAGGCGCTTTGCAGTATTTCGCGGGATTTGCGCCACTCATGCGCAGCAGGGCAGGGCGAACGAAAGCGAGCATTGTCACCATCGTGGCGACAGGGTTGCCGGGTAAGCCGAAAAGAATGCAATCTTCAGCGCTATCTTTTTCATAGCTTTCCGCGCTTGTTTTATACCGGCTATCGTCGGTTTTAGCATTAGAAATACGCCCCACAGCCATCGGGCGACCCGGCCGCATCGCAATCTTCCAAAACGCTACATCACCGAGCTTTTTCATCATCGCCTTGGTGTGATCCGCTTCACCCACGCTCACGCCGCCGCTGGTGATCACGGCATCAGCCTGCGCTGCTGCTTGCATGAAAGCCGCTTCGAGCGCCTCGGGGTTATCGCGCACCACACCTATGTCGATCACCTCATGACCCCAGCGCCGCAGCATACCGATTACGGTATAGCGATTGGAATCGTAAATCGCGCCTTCGCGTGGCACTTGCCCCAAGCTCAGCACTTCATCGCCAGTAGAAAAGTAAGCCACCTTCAATCGGCGGAAGACTTCTACGCTACTTGTATTCAAACTCGCCAAAAGCCCAATCGCTGCGGGCGCAAGCAGCTCACCTTTTGAGAGCGCGATGCCTCCCGCCATCAGATCCTCGCCCGCCAAACGACGGTTGTCTCCAGTCTTCAATACACCAGTAGCAATCTCTATCGTGTCACCCGAGACTTTGCACATTTCCTGCGGCACCACAGTATCCAAGCCAATGGGCATGATCGCCCCCGTCATGATCTTCACGCATTGCCCGCTGGATACCGTGCCCTGCCAAGCCTTGCCAGCCAGCGCCGTGCCAATCACTTGAAACTGTGTACTTGCATCCGCCTTCAAATCTGCCCCACGAAACGCAAACCCATCCATCGCTGAGTTGTCATGCGGCGGCACAGAAAATGGCGAAATCACATCTTCAGCCAACACGCGCTCATACGCATCCATCAAACCGACGCGCTCTGCCGCTTGCACAGGCTGCACCAGCCGCGCCAAAAATTCATTCACCTTGCCCGCAGGCAGCGCTTGCGCGTCGTAGCCTTGCAGTTCGGCGGCGATTTGAGAGAGAGATTTCATAAATGCATGGATTTGACTTGATGCAATCAAGAGGATGCTTGAAGGTGGCTTTGTAAATCCATCGAATCGTGCAACACGCGAAGCACGGTCAGTACATCATGATCAACTCTAAAAACGATGAAGTGCCTCGGTGATTGAATCAGTCGTTTTTTCTCTGAATTGCGGCTGAAACGCAGGTGAAAAAGATGAATTTCTGAACTCAAAGCTGGATGTTGCTGAACTCCTAAGCGACTTGGCGATTCAAGCAATTGAGCCAACGCATTCTCAATCAGTGCATCGTAGCGTTGGCTGATCTCTAGCCCGAAATTCTCTTCAGTCCATGTCTGAATCGATGAAAGATCTGTCAGTGCTTGTTCAGTAAATACGGGCTGAAGTTGCATCATTCAAGCCGCGTGTTTTCGCATGCTCTTCAAATGCATGCCGAAATCTGCCGCACTCTTAAATTCTTTGACACGCCCTGCCTCGAAATCATGGGTACCCAGCTGCACAGCATCGCGCAGAGATTGCAAGCTTGCGGCTTCTTGCTTTTGTTTTTCTTCTAAAACGCGCAGACTGTCGCGGATGACTTCACTCACGTTGTTGTAGCGGCCCGTGGAGACCAACTGCTTTGTGAAATTTTCGAAGTAAGGCGTAAGTGCGACGCTGGTGGGCATGTTTTGCTCCGATAAATGCAAAGTTATTAAACTTTAACATATTTGAAGTTTCTCATAGCACCAACCACACCTCAAACTGATTTTTATCTGATGGGTAACGTACGCAAATCACGAGACTTCATCCGACGCATGGCTGCAATATCCAAACGCATATGCAACTTGTCAAAAAATTGCTCGTTGACCTGAATAGCGCGAGGCAGCAAACCGTAAGGCACGAAGCCAGCGCGTTCATACAGGCGAACAACATGCGCGTTACTGGCCGTTACGGTGAGGATGAGTTGATCAATTTCAGGGTTTTCCGCCGTAACCATTGCGCAGCGTGCTATCAATTGCGCAGCGATTCCTTGGCCTTGAGCTGCTTGTGCGACCATCATGGCTGTGATTTGCACGATATGCCGCTTTTGCAAACGGCTTTCTCGCTCCATGCCAATCGTGCCGAGCAGCACGCCTTGCGGATCGAA
>JAAUOI010000243.1 GCA_012036375.1 Allobrachymonas sp.
TAAAACCGAGAAACAATTACTGGGTTGTCGAAAAAACAAAGAAAACTTTCGCGCTTTTCGCGTCTTTTTGCGTTTTTCGCGTTACCTAGGAATTAAGCTTATGCTGCCAATTTGAGCTCTTCCAGCGAAGTCTGCATCGCGCTAGCCGGTAGCCCGTCTTTCCAAGGCAGATCGACGGGATAGTCTTTCAGCAAACAATCATCGGGCAAGCATTCAATCGGCGTGAAATCGCGGTGCGCGATGTACTCGGGGCGTTTGTGGCGGCGGATGTGGTTGCTCACGGCGCACAGCGAGAGATACACGCTCACGCGGTTCCATGGCGAGAGGTTCGAGGTGGACGCATGCACCAAGCAGGAGTGAAACAAAATCATCGAGCCCGCAGGCCCCGTGGGGCTGACGATGCCACCATTTTTGTCACCAGCGCGGCTCACCAATTGAGTGATGAGGTCGTTGTCCACCGTCCACAGAGGATAGCTAGTCGTCGTTAAATCGTGCTTGGCATTGACCACGCCTTTCTTGTGCGAGCCGGGGATGAACATCAGCGGACCATTAAAAGCATTCACCTCATCGAGAAAAATCGCAATATTCATCGCTCGCTCGGTGGGCATCATGTCATCGTTGAGCCAGGTGCCGTAATCTTGGTGCCATTGCCACACATCGCCTTCAAAGGCCATCTTGCCATTGATTTTGAATTGGTGCATGTAAAGCTTTTCGCCAAACAAATCCTCCACTGGCTCGATCATGCGCGGGTGGCGGGCGAGCTTTGCAAAGGGCTCGCTGTACATATGCGCGGCGAAATTGGTGCGCACAGCATCAGAGCCTTTTTCGCGCACGTTGTAAGCCTCGCGCCGAGCATACAGCTCAGGCACAGCTTGGGTGAGTGTTTGGGTTTCCTCGGCGCTGAAATGGCCGGGAAAGAAAAGATAGCCGTCGCGCTCAAATTGCGCGTGTTGTTCAGGGGTCAGTCTCATCTCGGGTCTCCTTCGGATTAAAAATTCAAGCGGCTTGATTCATCAAGCGCTGCAAGTTGTCTCCAGCGCGCGTGCCATGGCCGCGCATCAGTTTCTCCGCTGCATCGGCCTTGCCATTGGAAATGGCTTTGGCTATGGCCTCATGCTCATCCCACACCGCCTCACGCACACCCGCGCTTTGTAACGCAGCGCCCATCGCGCGTCGAATATGCCGCCAATGAAGCTTGGCGCTTTCTTCAATCAGTGGGTTACGCGATGCTTCATAAATCGCCATATGAAAAGCCATGTCTGCGTCCATCATGGCCTTGATGTTTTTGCCACGCGCCGCTTTGCGGCCTTGCGCAATCAAGCCATCATCAATCTGCGCACCATGCTCGCTGGCCAGCCGCGCCGCCAAGCCATCCAGCGCACTGCGCACCTGATACACATTGGCCAACCAAGCCGCATCCAGCGGCGCGACCAAAATACCCCGCCCCGGTGCATCCAAAATAAAACCGTCTTTTTCAAGAGCCGCAGCGCCTGCAACACCGGCTGGCGGCTCACCGCCAATTGCTCGGCCAGCTCTTCCTGTGTAATTCGCGCACCCGGGCTGAGCGAGCCCTCGCTAATCGCATCCAACAACGCGCGATACACCTGATCGGCTAAATCCGGCATCGCTTCGATTTTGTGGAGGGTGGCAGACATGAGAATTATTGTACTCTGTATACAGAACACATTCATAGCTGTTTATTTTGCTCCTATATTTGCGCATTGACACCATGCAAGCGCCCTGCTGCTCAGTTCCACTCGATAAAGGCCGTTCAACTTGTGCGAACATCGCTTCATTCAATACGGAGCACCGCCATGAATTTGAATCCTAGCTACCTCGATGCGCAATACAACAACCGCCTGCGCGTACCCAACTTTCCAGAGTATGTGCAGCGTTGGCAGAGCAATTCAGCAGCGGCACGCAAGCAGACTTGTCGCTTAGACATCGCATACGGTGACCAAGCCCTGCAAAAGCTCGATGTATTTCCAAGCACTTCCCTAGCGAAGAAGGCCCCCGTGCTTATCTTCATTCACGGTGGTTATTGGCGCAGCATGGACAAAGCCGATCACCATTTCGTCGCACCTGCGTTCACCAGCGAAGCTTGTGTGGTGATTCCGAACTATCCGCTGTGCCCTGCGGTCAACATGGAGCAACTCGTATTAAGCGTAGTGCAATCGCTGGTCTGGGTGTATCAACACATCGCGCAGTTTGGCGGCGATCCTTCGCGCATCAGCGTCGTCGGCCATTCTGCGGGCGGGCATTTGGCGGCGATGATGCTAGCGTGTCAGTGGCAAAAAGTTAGCCCCAAACTTCCTCAGCAGCTCGTGCGCAATGCACTCTCGCTGTCTGGCTTGCACGATTTACAGCCCATCATGCAATCACCCTATTTGCAAAACGATTTGCAACTATCGGAGCAGCAAGTGCGCCGCTGTAGCCCCGCGTACTTCTGCGCACCCAAAGGTAAGCTCATCGCCTTGTGTGGAGCAGAAGAAAGTGAAGAGTTCAACCGCCAAAACGCCTTGATTCAAGCTGCTTGGGGCAAACGCAGCGTGCCCGTTTGCGAGGCTTTGCCCGGCCTCAATCATTTCTCGGTGCTCGAAGCATTGGCCACACCCGGCCACCGCGCGCATGATCTGGCGCGAAGCCTTTTACAATAGCGGATTACAAGACAATCGCAAAGTGCCGCCATAGTTCAATGGATAGAACGAGTGCCTCCTAAGCGCTAGATACAGGTTCGATTCCTGTTGGTGGTACCACTCTCAAATTCATAGCATTCCGCGCATATTTTATGCCGGCTAGAAGCCGAAAATGCTTTAAAAAGAGTGCTTGAGCAGCCTTGGGCTCAAGCCGCCACGCAAATATTCTGCGCCACCGCCTCCGCCACCTTCAGCCCATCAATCGCCGCGCTCATGATGCCTCCTGCATAGCCCGCGCCCTCGCCTGCGGGATACAGGCCGCGTGTATTGATCGATTGGTAGCGCAGCGGGTGCTCGTCATGTTTGCTGCCATCAGGCCGGCGGCCGCCTTCCAAGCGCGGCTCATGTCGCTTGATGCGAATGGGCGCTGAGGTGCGCGTCTCGATGCCGGTGAGCATCGCATCGTGCAAATCAAAGCCTGCAATTTGCTGGGCGAACGCAGGAATGGCCTCACGAATTGTCTCAATCGCATACATCGGCAGCGCAGGTTGCTTGGCATCGCCCAGATTCGTGAGATGCACGCCCGGTTTGTAGCTCGGAATCACCTCGCCCAATTCTTTGCTCGCCACATTGCGCAAGAAATCCCCCACGCGCTGCCCCGGTGCGTTGTAATTTTCGCCACCGAGTAAATACGCGCCACTTTCCAGCGCACGTTGAAAGCGCATCCCGGCAAGCACTTGGCCACGTTCTTTTTCACCGACCAGAGGTTTTCCAGTCGCATCAAGATCAAAAATCGCGTGGATCAATCCCAACCACAATCCCCGCATTCGCGTTGCGCTCATTGCGGGAATACTGGCTCATGCCATTGGTCACCACCCGCCCCGCCTCGCTCGTGGCCGCCACCACCGTACCTCCCGGACACATACAAAAGCTATACACACTGCGGCCGTTCGCGGCATGGTGCACCAGCTTGTAATCCGCTGCGCCCAGCAACTCATTGCCCGCATTCGGCCCAAAGCGCACCCGATCAATCAAGCTCTGCGGATGCTCAATCCGAAAGCCCACGCTAAACGGCTTGGCCTCCGCATACACGCCACGCTCAACTAGCATTTCAAATGTATCACGCGCACTATGCCCGAGTGCCATGATCACATGCTCCGCCTCCAGCTCCTCGCGCCCGCGCTCAGGATGCTCCGTCGTCAAGCCACGCAACACGCCGCCTTCAATTCGCAAATCCATCACCTGCGTCGAAAAACGCACCTCGCCGCCCAGCCGAATAATCTCCTCGCGCAAAAATTCCACCACCTTCACCAGTCGAAACGTGCCCACATGCGGCTTGCTCACATACATGATCTCCTCAGGCGCCCCGCCGCGCACCATCTCTTGCATCACCTTGCGCCCATGAAACAGCGGGTCTTTCACCTGACTCCACA
This sequence comes from Allobrachymonas sp., assembly GCA_012036375.1. Lineage (GTDB taxonomy): Bacteria > Pseudomonadota > Gammaproteobacteria > Burkholderiales > Burkholderiaceae_C > JANMDU01. The sequence goes on from JAAUOI010000243.1 coordinate 4,070, forward strand.
GCTTCCCATCAGAAAACGTGCCCGCCCCACCTTCACCAAACTGCACATTGCTCTCAACTTTGAGTTCACGCTTGCGCCAAAACCCCCAAGTGTCTTTCGTCCGCTCCCGCACCACGCGCCCACGCTCCAGCACGATGGGCCTGAATCCCATCTGCGCCAGATTGAGCGCAGCAAACAATCCGCAAGGCCCTAGGCCAATCACCACAGGCCGCTTAAATGCACGATCCGGCGCTCTCGCAATCGTTTTGTATTCTGTATCTGGCGTAATGCTCGTGTGCAATGCCAACTTAGAATTTTTTTGCGAACGCGCTAAGGCAGCAGCGTTATCGCGCGTCACAACATCAAGCGTATAAATGAACTGAATATCGCTCTTGCGCCGCGCGTCATAGCCACGCCGAAAAATATGCAGTGAAATCAGCTCATCGTCTCTGATGGAGAGCCTCTGGCAAACCGCCTGCCGCAAAGCCAGCGGCGCATGATCCAAAGGCAGCTTGATCTCGGTCAAGCGGATAGAGGCTGGAGCAGTCATATTTTTCATAATCAGGGCATGCCTACACGGCAGCGGGTGATGAGATACATTGATTTTAACGTCCTACTCTCCGATTAAATTACTACTAAATACATAGCACTTCGCGCAGAATATACGCCGGCTACTGGCACTTTTCGATCATAAATGGGCACTTTGAGAACGCTCACGGTCTCAACTCAAGTACAGGACGCGAAAGACGCAAAAGTTACGCGAAACAAAATAAAAAGAGAGGCTTGCTACAGGTTGTTCTTACCCACTAGGAGCACAGCAATTTCTACGCTGCTCGGCGATATTCCCCACATCGAAAAAATAGTGCTTTCATTCAAATGGCGCGATGAGTTTTGGAAATCGAACTGGCATAAGCGTCATGAGCAAAAACGTATGCGCCAGATGGCAGTTCGTTCCGGAATGAATACCGGCTGCTACGTATCGAGCCAAATCGTTTGATGGAGTTAGAGCGAGTGGCGCAGGTCAATGAGCAGCTGCTGGAGCGCTTGCGCTTTGAGACACTCTCACTGAGCGCAGTAAAGAAAAAAGCTTCGTGTGATCATCACACGAAGCTTTAAAGAGAATTGGTCGGCTTGGCGGGGATTCGAACTCGCGACCCCTTGCACCCCATGCAAAGTGCGCTACCAGGCTGC
>JAAUOI010000244.1 GCA_012036375.1 Allobrachymonas sp.
CAGCTTAGATGGCATCGCTTTCAACGGCGAGATCAAGCCTCTGGGTATCGTCGACAGCGTGATGTACCCTGGCACGCAAGCCTTCATGCGCTTTGAGTATCCTTCGCGCCTGCCCAACTTAGCGCAGCAACAGGCGCTGGATGTAGCCAAGCGCTTTTTGCAATCCGTGGGCTTCACGCATGGCTTGTTCAACATGGAATTTTTCTACTGCCAGGCCACGCAAACGCTCAAGGTGATTGAATTCAACCCACGCATGGCCTCACAGTTTGCAGATTTGTACCAGCGCGTGGACGGCCTCAATTTGCACGCCATGGCCATTGAGCTGGCGCATGGCCGCGATCCTTGGGCCTTATCTCGCACTGCAAGCACAGCAAACTGCGCCAGCAGCTTCGTCTATCGCGTGTTTGATGAGCGAGCCGCACACCTACCTCAGCGTATTCCGCCTATGCCGAGCGCCGCACAACTCCAGCAATTGCAAGCGCAGTTTCCCGATCATTTGCTGCTGCAATTCCCCAAAGCGGGCCACTCGCTCGCACGAGATTTCAAATGGTTGGGCAGCTACCGCTATGGCATCGTGCATTTGGGTGGCCGCGATGCGCAAGACTTGCAAGAGCGCTGCCAGCGCATCAGCGGTATCCTCGGCTGGCTTGCGCCTTACTCTGATGGCCTGCAAGAGGAACTCTCAGTGCCCTCGCCGCTCACATCAGCCTTACCTCTTCGTTTTTAAACCTTAAAAAATCTGCATCATGATCTCGCGCCGCATTTTGACGACTTTCGCACTTTCCACAGCTCTAATTCTCGGAGGCTGCGCTGCGATCAACGCGCAAAACCCCAATGGCAATCTGCGCCCAGTGAACGCGCATGTGATCGGTGAGCAAAGCACCGTGATGCTCAAAGGCCATGATGTTGTTTCTTATTTCACGCAAGGCAAACATGCGCTCGGCATTGCGCAGTTCACCAGCACCTATGAAAACGTGAATTTCTACTTCGCTAGCGCCGAACACAAAGCCCTGTTTGATAAAGAACCTACCAAATACATCCCGCAATTCGGCGGCTACTGCGCCAACGGCGTGGCCTACGGCATTCCTTGGGGCGGCGATGCCGATACGTGGCGGATCGATGGCGGTAAGTTGTATATTTTCGGCGGCAAAGAATCCAAAGATGCCTTTGAACTGGATGTGCCCGGAAACTTGAAGCTCGCTCAGAAATACTGGGACGACGAAATCAAAGGCAACAACAGCTTTATTCAACGCACCAAGCGCATTACGTTCAAAGTCCCGCATTACAAGAGCGGCGAAGAGTTGGCGAAAATGGTTGCAGCCGCGAAGAAATAAAGTTAATCTCTAATTCAAGGATGCCATGATGAAAACCTCTCCCCGCTTTGCAAAGCCTCAGCAACACTCTGAAAAGCTATGCCCTGCCCGCCGTGCTGGCCTCAGTCATGCTGTTCTCCGGCTGCGCCGCCATCACCGCGCAAAACCCCGGCGGCAAGCTCACACCCGTGAACGCGCATGTGGTCGAAGGCAATTCCCGCGTCATGCTCAAAGGCCATGATGTCGTCTCGTATTTCACACAAAACAAACATGCCATGGGTTCGCCGCAATTTAGCAGCGTCTATGAAGGCATCACCTTCCAATTCACCAGCGCGGAGAACAAAGCCTTGTTCGACAAAGAACCCGCCAAATACCAACCGCAATACGGCGGCTACTGCGCCAACGGCATCGTCTATGGCATCCCTTGGGGCGGCGATGCTGACTCATGGCGCATGATCGATGGCAAGCTCTACATCTTCGGCGGTGCAGGCTCGCGCGATGGCTTCTTGATCGACATTCCCGCTAACACCAAGTTGGCCGACAAATACTGGGCAGAAGAAGTCGCGGGCTCCAATAGCTTTTGGCAGCGCAGCAAGCGCCTCGTTTTCCGCGTGCCGCATTACAAATCAGGCTCTGAACTTGCAGCAGCTGTAGCCGCTGCAAAGAAATAATACTATTAAAAGAATAGTGCTCTGCGCAGTATTTACGCCGGCTATTCAAGTTTTTCCTGCTCATTCAATTTGATGCTATGGTGGGCACCGGGCTCGCCCCAAGCGGGCCGGTTTGGAGTGCGGCATCTCTGCCGCCGAATTGCGCAACGAGTTGGTCTTGATCGGCTTTTGCTTGTTTGTCAACCGCGATGGGATCGAGCTGTTGTCGCAAAAGCAATTCGAGTTGAGACAAGATGTGCGCGTGATTTGGATCGCTCGCGAGATTGATTGTTTGCCCGGGATCTTCTTGTGTATTGAACAGCTCTGGCTCGTAGCCCACGTAATGATGGTAAGCCCACTCGCCTTGACGCAGCATGTAGGCGGCGCTGGGTGAGCCCACGGCATGGTATTCGCTAAAGCCGATGCGCATGGGGTCATCGGCCTCTTGTGCAAGAGCAATCAATGATTTGCCGGGCAAACTTGGATCTGGCGGCAAACCTGCTGCATCGAGCAATGTGGGGGCGATGTCGATCAAGTTCACATGGGTGCTGCGCACCTTCCCTTGCGGAATATCTTGCCCAGCAATGATCATGGGGATGTTGGTGGCTTCACGGTAGAGCGTGGATTTGTTCCACATGCCGCGCACTCCTTGGTTATCGCCATGATCGCTACTCAGGATGACGCGCGTGTTGCTTTGTAAGCCAGTTTTTTCGAGCGCTTTTAAAACGATGCCAATTTGCTCATCGATGAAATTGACCAAGGCATAGTAGCAAGCGAGCGCCATGCGCCTGCGCTCGCTTGTGCCCAGCTCGTCGTCGGCATTGGAAAATCAGCATGGCGTTGCACCCACGGGTGGCGTGGGATACCAGAGTCTGGATGCAAGCGAGGCAGAGGGATTTGCGCGATGTCAATGTGATCCAAGTATTTTTGCGGTACGACCAAGGGAAAATGCGGCGCGACAAAGCCGACGAAAAGCGTCCAAGGCGGCTCATCTCGAAGCGTTGCACGTTCATGCAGCCAATTTGCGGCAAGCTTCGCGCTGGATGCATCGTATTGGTTGTAACTCGACTCCCCTGCGCCCAATTGCGTGAACAGCTTGGAAGCGCGGGGCTGATCGGGCAAGGGGTTTCGCACCGATCCCCACACTTGACCCACGCCATCGGCCAAGTGCAAGGGTTGATGCTGCTGCGTAAAGCCGGTGGGCGCTGTGTCGTTCACATAGTGCAGCTTGCCAATAGACTCCACGCGATGCCCTGCTGCCATCAAGGCATGCCCCCATCCGGGCACACGCCCGTCATAGCCCATGGCGTTGTCCCAGTAGCCTGTTTCGTGCACCCAACGGCCAGTAGCCAAGCTCGCGCGGGCGGGCACGCAGATGGGCGAGGGCGTGAAGGCGTTGGTGAAGCGTGTGCCGCGTTCGGCCAGCGCATCCATGTGGGGCGTTTTGACGAACGGGTGACCGGCGCAGCTGAGCGCCTGCGCATCTTGCTCGTCGGTGAGCAAAATGAGTGTGTTGTGGCGTTCAAGTCTCATGTGTTGTTGGAGCACGGCGAGTCAATCTAGGGGGTGAAAGACTTAAGCAGGGCCGACAGGCTCAGGTGTTGGGTTGCGGATATCGTCTGGACGGCTCATGATTCGCTGCATCAGCTCATCGCGCAAACCGCTTGAATTTGCGTCGTCAAACAAGTTGTGGCACTCATGCGGATCGTTGTGCAGGTCATACATTTCTCCTGCGCCTGATGAGAGTTCGATCGTGAGCTTGGCGGTTTGCGTGCGAACGGTGCGCAGATCCAGCGCCACGCCGCAGCGCGACGGACCGAGTCGCCATTCGTTGAAAGCATGATCGCGCTGTGCTTCAGCATGTCCTTCAAGCAGGGGCCGCAGACTGGTGCTGTGCACCGCAGAACTCACGGGCGCTGCGGCGTAATCGGCAAAAGTTGCAGCCAAATCCAAGGTGGATACTGGGTCAGTGGATCGACTTGGCCCTGCCTCGATGCCCGGGCCACGCATGAGCAAGTGCGACGTCGCAGCAAACCGTCGTAATGCATTGGGCCTTTGAGCATCAGGCCATGATCACCGAGAAATTCGCCATGATCGGATGTGAACACGACCAAGGTGTTCTCAGCCAAACCTTCTTCTTGCAGCGCGGCGAGCATGCGGCCGACTTGATGATCAACCAAAGAAATCATGCCGTAGTAATTGGCCGTGATGTCGCGCAGTTGGGCGTCCGTTTGGAAACTCATGCGCGAATACTCTAGCCTGACTTTTCGGCTCTCGGGCGTGCCGCCCGGCGTGTTTTCGAGGGCGGCGCGATGCCACCAAGGGCGGCGGTCTAAATCGAGGCTTCGATGCTCGGGTAAATCCACGTCTTCAGGCCGATGCATCCAACACCAAGGTGCGGGTGCATCAAAAGGATGATGTGGGTCGGCCATCGAAACCCAAGCGCAAAAGGGCTGCTGTGTCTTTGCACTGCTCTGGGCATTACGTTGCCGCTGCCCTTGCTGGCGTAAATAGCTCACGGTGCGATCGCCCACCCAAGTGCTGTTGTGCCAAGCTACTGGAAGCGCGCTGTTGTGGGTTTGCGCAGCATCGGTGAATGGGGCAAGCGCTTGTTTGTAGAGGGCATCTTTCACATCACCCAAGCCATCGGCATGGTACCAGCGCTCATAGTGCAAGCCGCCGGGGGAGCGCTCTGGCAGCCAATAGTTGTGGCCGAGTTGCATCAGTTCGACATGATCGAAGCCCATGTAAGGGCCATGCCAGTCATCGGCAAAAAGGTGTGAGCTGGGGATGTTTTCGCTGCGGCCAGTGGGGCGATTGCCATAGGAATGGTTGCTGGAAAAATGCGCTTTGCCGATGAAGCGGGTGTCGTAGCCTGCTCTTGATAGCGAGCCTGCAAAACCGTTGGCAGCAATTGATTCATCCAGATCAATCCCGTTGTCATGCGCACCACTGGAGAGCGGCAGCATGCCTGTGAGCAAAGCGCTGCGCGAAGGCATGCACACGACATTGGGCGTGATGCAGGCGGAAAAGCGTGTGCCTTGTTGCGCCAAAAGATCCAAGTGCGGCGTGCGTACTTTGCGCCCTTCAAATCCAAAGCAATCTGCACGATGCTGATCGCTCATGATCAGCAAAATATTGGGGCGACTCATGGGATGCTGCGTGCGCGGCATTAATCAGCAGCGGTATAGCCCGTGGCTTTGATCACTGGCCCCCACC
>JAAUOI010000245.1 GCA_012036375.1 Allobrachymonas sp.
TGCTGCTGACTTGCGCGATTTACATCGGTTTGGCATGGCTGGCCACACGGCATGTGCGAGTGACTCCTTTTGCGCGAGTCGGGTGGCAAGCTTTTTTGGCTCGGTTTGGCTGGGCGATTTTAGGCTTACAACTGGCCATTTTGTTAGTGCTTGGCGTGATGCAGCCTTTGACATCCTGGATGCGAAACGACAAAGCCGCTCGCTATTTGGTCACGCCATCCAATGTGTTGTGGTCTGGCACTGTGGCGCTATTTCAAGACGTGCGCGTAGCGGCCAAGCCGCGCGAGACTATTGCTTTAGACGCGAAGATGGGGGTCTCTTGGGCGCAACGCAAAAACCACTTGTTGTGATCGTGGTGGTTGGGGAAACTGCCCGAGCAGCGAATTGGGGCTTGAATCAATCGCTTTACTCACAAGCACGTGACACGACACCTGAACTTAAAAACCTTCAAGTTATCAATTTTCCTCGCGTCGAAGCTTGTGGGACGAATACGGAAGTGTCAGTGCCCTGCATGTTTTCTCAGCTTGGACACCATCGCTATAACGAATCTGCAATTCGCTCGCAAGAATCTGTGCTTCATGTGTTGGCGCGTGTGGGTGTGCGCGTGCATTGGCGCGACAACCAAAGTGGCTGCAAGGGCGTGTGCACAGGTTTACCGCAAGACACCACAGATGCCAAAATGACGCCCGATCTTTGCGCGGCAGGCCGTTGTCTTGATGGGGCTTTGATTTCGGATTTAGATGTACGCCTAGCCCATGCCCAAGGCGCTCAACTTTGGGTATTGCATCAAATCGGCAATCATGGGCCTGCCTACCACCGACGTTACCCGCCGGAATTTACACACTTTCAGCCGGCTTGCCAGTCGGATGACCTGCATCGCTGCACGCTTAATGAAATCGCCAACGCCTACGACAACGCGTTGCGCTACACCGATCACATCTTGGCCGAAACGGTGCGCAAGTTGCAAGCGAAGTCCGATTCTGTGGACTCAGCACTGATTTATGTGTCTGACCATGGTGAATCACTGGGGGAGAAGGGCTTATTTTTGCACGGCATGCCGCGTGCAATTGCACCTAGCGAGCAGCTTGAAGTGCCGATGATTGCTTGGTTGAGCGCCGGTCTGGATGCAGCAAGAGGCGGTATTTCGGGTTGCATCCAGCGCGAGTTCGCGCTGGCCGCTCAAAAAAACCTCAGCCATGATCATTTGACGCACACCTTGCTGGGGCTGTTCGATGTGCAGACCCAGGCGCGTGATGCAAATTTTGATTTAACACAAGCTTGTCCAACGACGCAGCCCTCACGCCAAGCGAGTGGCTCATGAACAACCAAACTTTGCCCTTGAATGAGCATCGCAATTTAAGTAATTATTCCCTCTTATGCCTCGTTTTTACAGCGACAAGTTTGCTATGGGATTTATCGGGCTTGGATAGATTGGTTTCGCAGCAGCTTGCAAGCACACAGGGCTTTGAGCTTCGCCATCATTGGCTTCCAGCAGGTCACGCCTCGACTGGGTTTTGTTTTCTTGCGGCATGGGCGGCTTTGCAACGCCACGTGCGTGATCAGAAATTTGTACTCGCCTGTGTTGTAGTCGCAGGTTTTGTGCTCGGCATGGTTCAAGTGCTGCGAGGCGCGCATTTTGTCAGTCATGTGCTTTGGTCTGGCTGGATATGTGCGGTCACTGGTTGGCTGATACCCCCATTGAGAAAGAAATTTAGCCATGCGAACTATTGATCTGCGCGGTACCAACTCGTCACAGTCCGCTAGTTGGCTGGTGTTTCGTACGGTACTGTGGTGTGTGGTTCTTTGTTGGCTGGCCTTAGTCGTGGCACGCTTTGGGATGTGCCTATGGCTAGCTGATCGTGTCTCTGATGCGCAGGCTTGGCGCTTCGTGTTGCGTGAAGGTTTTCGCTTTGATGGCGTTCTACTAGGTTTGTTATGGTTTGTGCCTGTGGCGATATTGCCCTGGTTTGCTTGGGGGCAGCGTTCTTGGGCTGCTGCTGTGCAAGTATTCACGGCCTATGGTGCAGCCGTGTTTACCTTGATCATCTTCATGGAAATCAGCACGCCTAGTTTTATTCATCAATACGACACGCGTCCCAATTATTTGTTCGTCGAATACTTGAAGCATTGGCGCGAAGTGGGCAGCACACTGCTCAAAGAATATCCGATGCAATTGGTGACTGGGGCGATTGCAGTGCCGCTGTGTCTCAAGATGTTTTGGCGCTTAACCGCATCGGTGAGAGTTATAACGCCTTCTCGTCGCCTGCCAGTTTGGATGATGCTGGTGCTTAGTTTGACGTTGTTTACGCTGTTCGTATTGGCGGGCCGTGGCGCGACGGGGCGAAGGCCAGCAAATCCGGCGATGGTGGCTGTGACGAAGGATCATTTGGTCAATGAAATTCCGCTCAGCTCGGCCTATACCTTGCTCTACGCAATTCGTGAAGCTCGTAACAACCAAGACGGCGGCGCGGCCTATGGCGTGATGCAAGAGGCTCAGGCGCTGCAAATTGTGAAGCGCGAAATGGGTATCTCTGCCGAGAGCTTTGTCGATCTCCATTGCCCACAATGCGCCATCAAACTGCAACTGTTTCGCGACCCAAACCGCTCAATTTTGTGATCATGCTGCAAGAGAGCTTGGGCGCGGAGTTCGTTGGTGCGCTGGGCGGCCTGCCGTTGACGCCCAATCTCGATGCGCTCACGAAAGAGGGCATTTGGTTTGACAATCTGTATGCTACTGGGACGCGTTCTGTGCGTGGTATTGAGGCCGTTGTTGCAGGCTTTCCACCAACTTCGGTGGAAGCGACCGTAAAACAAAACAAAGCACAGCGTGGATTTTTTACACTGGCCAGTGCGCTCAAAAATCAAGCTTATTCCACCACGTTCTTTTACGGCGGTGAATCGCATTTCGACAATATGCGCAGTTATTTCATGGGCAATGGTTTTGAGAAGGTGATTGAAAAAGCGCGACATGCCCGAAGCGAAGTTCGTCGGGACTTGGGGCGCGAGTGATGGTGATTTGTTTGACCGCGCACACCGTGAATTTTTGCAAGCACCCAAAGACAAACCTTTCATGGCCTTGATGTTCAGCTCCTCGAATCATTCGCCGTTTGAGTTTCCTGATGGCGTGATTGAACTCTATGAGCAACCCAAAGCGACAGTCAATAATGCGGTGAAATATGCCGATCATGCGATTGGAAAATTCTTTGCGGCCGCCAAAGCCAGTCCGTATTGGGAAAACACGGTCTTCCTCGTGGTGGCCGATCACAATTCGCGGGTGTATGGCAACAGCATTTTTCCAGTAAGCCGCTTTCATATTCCGGCGCTGATTCTTGGCGGCCCGATCAAACCGCAGCGTATATCAACGCTGACCAGCCAATTGGATTTGGGACCCACGGTTCTGTCTGTTCTGGGGTTGAATACAACGCATCCTATGACGGGACGAGATTTAACCGATCCGAAGCAACAGCAGCGAATGGGCCGCTCTATCATGCAGTTTGATCAGATTCAAGCGTATCGCGAAGCGGATCGCATGGTGCTCTTGCAGCCTGGCGGTGCGCCTCGCGGGGCGCAATTAACAGGCAAAGAATGGGACACAAACGCCCGATGTGCCAGCTGAGTTGCTTGAAAAGCCCTGGCGCATGCTTGGTATGCCAAATTGGCTTACAGCCAACGCTGGCATGTCGATCCGCCTGCTCGCTGAGGTAAACTTCGTTGCATGCGGGTGTCGTTCAATGGTAGGACTCTTGCTTCCCAAGCAAATAACGTGGGTTCGATTCCCATCACCCGCTCCACCTATCAATGAGCCCTTGCGAGGGCTCTTTTGCTTTTCGTACCGATGAGCCTAAACGATGAATACGACACGCCCCGCCCCTGAGCTTCGCAGTGCTTACAAAGAATGGATGCCCATCAGCACACGCTGGATGGACAACGATGTCTATGGCCATGTGAACAATGTCGTCTATTACTCTTGGTTTGACACGGCCGTCAATGGCCATTTGATCGCGCAGGGCGCTTTGGATATTCATGCGGGCGAGGTGATTGGCCTGGTGGTGGAGACGCAATGCCACTATTTCGCACCGATTGCGTTTCCGTAAAGAGTGACAGCCGGCATTCGTGTGGCGCATGTGGGCACGAGCAGCGTGCGTTATGAGATTGGCTTGTTTGCAGATGATGAGTCGCTGTGTGCAGCTAAGGGGCATTTTGTGCATGTGTATGTGGATCGTGCCTTGCGCAAACCTACACCCTTGCCGCAAAAGTTAACAGCTGTGCTAGCTGCTCTTGCGGTATGAGCAACCCACGTGCCCCATTTCACCACGCACGGCTATCAGCATCGTGCTGCTCTTGGGGGTGGTGTTCGCCACCAATCACATCGCTGCGCGCATTGCGTTTGACCACGGCACGGGTTTGGTTACGGCCGTTTTAATTCGCTCTGGGGTGACGGCGCTGGCGCTGCTGGGGGCGGCGCTGTGGCTTGGCGTTAGCTTGCGCTTATCGGCTTATGCTGTGAGCTGGCGTTGGATGTTGACTTTATGCGCATTGATTGCAACGCAAAGCTTATTGCTGTATTCCCGGCTGTAGCGCGGATTCCAGTCGGCTTGGCGTTGCTGGTATTTAACTTGTTTCCCGCGCTGTTTATCCTGCTCAACTGGGCGATGGGAGGCCCCAAGCTGACAACGCGTGTCGCGGGCATCATTGCGGTAATTTTGCTGGGCTTAGCGCTGGCGCTTGATTTGACGGGGCAATTGGCGCGACCCGGTGTGGGCAGTGCGCAGTTTTGGGCTGGCGTGGGCTTTGGACTGGGCGCTGCAACCGTGTTTGCAGTGGCGCTGAATGTCACGCAATCTCACCTGAATGCATTGCATGGCGTAGCGCGTAGTTTTTGGACGATGGCAGGAGTCACCTTGCTGCTGGGCAGTTTGTGCCTTGCGGCGTGGACGGGCTTGGGCGGCGAGGTGGCGCAAGCGGCAGTGTTGCGTAGCATGCATTGGCCCAGCAGTTGGATCGGCTGGCTTGGCTTGGCAGGGCTCACGCTGTGTTATGGCAGCGCGTTTTCGCTACTGTTTGCACTGATGCCGCGCCTTGATATGGCTCGCCATGCACCGGCATCGAACCTGTCGCGGCCTTGCTGCTGGGATGGCTCTTGCTTGGCCAAGCTATGAGCAGCACGCAATACTTGGGTGC
>JAAUOI010000246.1 GCA_012036375.1 Allobrachymonas sp.
GTGTTACTTGCAGGTTTTCCTTCGAGCAATGCTTGAGCGCGAGCAGCCTCGGCTGCTTTGGCGGCTTTTTTCTGCGGCGGCTTTATCGGCCACCACTTTTTCAGCGGCAGCCTTGTCTTTAGCGGCCTTTTCTGTAGCTGCTTTTTCTGCGGCAGCTTTCTCAGCGGATTGCTTGTCAGCTGCGGCTTTGTCTGCGGCAGATTTATCGGCAGCAGAAGAGATGGGGGAGGCTACTGTTTTGGTAGCATTCAGCGCAGTATTGTTGCCGGCTACTGGCTGATTTGGCTTTAAAACAGCAGGCCCGGGTGGCACGATTTCTTCTTTGGCTTGGAGGCTGGCTTTTTCATCGACTTGACCCTCTACCTTGGCGGCAGCGGCTGGTAGAGTGCCGGTTGCGGAGCTGGCCGGCAGCTTGAGCGGCGCCACTTTGGCCTTATCAGGAATCTCAATCGGTACGTCGACCAACACCGGGCGGGGCTGCGTGTCAAACAGCAGCGGAAAGCCGACGACTGCGGTGAGCACCAATACCAGCGAGCCAATCAAGCGGCGCTTGGCGCGGCTGCGCAGGCTCTCTACCGATTCCACTGGCGCATCAGCCAAGGTGGAGGTTGAGCCCGAATCATTTTTTTTGCCGAATGTAAACCAAGCCATGTCAAACGATCAGTGGGGAATTAGGGTGAGGAAAGATGCGGGGCTGAAAGGCGCGGTGTGCCGTTGGCGAGCACGCCGCCCACGGTGTAAAACGAGCCCAACACCACGATTCTATCGGCTGCATTCGAAGCTGTGACTGCCGCATCAAGGGCAGCTTGTGGCGAGGTGTAAACATCGCTCTTTGCATCTTGCCGTGTGTTGAGCTGTTGCCAGCGGCTTTGCAACTGAGCGCCACTTGCAGCACGGGCGGTGGGCAGATCGGTGAAATACCAGCGGTCGATGATGGGCGCGAGTTTTAAGAGCATGGGCGTGAGGTCTTTATCGCCCATCGCGCCGAAGACGGCATGCGTGGTGGGGTAAAAGCCCATGGCATCCAAATTGGCAGCCAGAGCAGCCACCGAATGCGGGTTGTGCGCCACATCCAGCACCAAGGCCGGCTGCCCCGGCACGATTTGAAAACGCCCCGGCAGCTCAACGAAAGCCAGGCCATTGCGCACGGCCTGCGCAGTGACGGGCAATTGCTCATGCAGCGCGTTGATCGCGGCCAATGCGCCGCTTGCATTGATGAGCTGATTCGCACCGCGCAGAGCGGGGTAGGCCAGTCCGTTAAACCGCTTGGAGCGACCGCCCCAACCCCACTGCTGCTTATCGCCTTGGTAGTTGTAATCCGATCCCAGCCGCCACAAATCGGCACCGATTTTTGCGGCATGGTCGATCACGCTTTGAGGCGGCATCGGATCACTCACGATCACTGGCTTGCCCGCTCGCATGATGCCCGCCTTCTCACGGCCAATGCTCTCGCGATCAGGCCCGAGGAACTCCATGTGATCCAGATCAATGCTGGTGATGACGGCGCAATCGGTGTCGATGATGTTCACCGCATCAAGCCGGCCGCCCAAGCCCACCTCCAAAATCATCACGTCAAGCTGCCCAGCCTGAGCTCGCGCGCCATGATGAGGAAAAAGGCGAGAGTGGTGAATTCAAAATACGTGAGGCTGACGTCCGGTTCATTTTCTGAAGCTTTTTGGCATCTTGCCAGCTCCAAATCTGCGCAAGCTGCTATGAAATCAGGAGCTTTTGCATTCTCACCCCGCAGGCGGCAGCGCTCTAAAAAATGCACCAGATGCGGACTGGAATACACTGCCGTTTTATAGCCGGCTTGCGTGTAAATCGATTCTAAAAATGCGCAGGTCGAGCCTTTGCCATTTGTGCCCGCTACGGTGATCACGGGGCAAGTGATTCCCACATCTAGCATGCTTCTGAGGCGACTCCACACCACGCGCACGCGCTCTAAGCCCATGTCAATATTTTTAATGTGCAGGCTTTCGATGTGCGAGAGCCACTGGTCTAAATTACGTTCTTGCTGTTGCATTCGGTGATTGTCGCAAAATAGCGAGATGGAAAAGAATTTAGTGGTTTACGGTATTCCCAATTGCGACACGGTTAAAAAATCTCGCGCGTGGTTTGCCGAGCGGGGCATCGCAGTGGAATTTTCACGATTTCAAAAAGCAAGGCGTGCCGCGCGATGCACTGCAGCGCTGGGCGAACCAGCTGGGCTGGGAAGCAATGGTGAACAAAAAAGGCACGACTTGGCGCAAACTTTCTTTGGCGCAGAAAGAAGTGGTTGTTGATGCCGTAGCTGCGATTGCACTCATGCTGCGCGAGAGCAGCGTGATCAAGCGGCCAGTGGTCGAAGGCGCTGGAATGCTCACGGTTGGCTTTGCGCCTGAGCAGTGGACTATGAAGGCGTGATTTTGAAGCGTTTTAGGGCTTTAGCCGGCATAAATACTGCGCAAAGTGCTATCTATTCGATAGTATTTGGCGGCCTGTTGTGGTTATGCTGTGGCGTTTCTTTGCAGGCGCACAGCCTTGCTGTTGCCCAATCTGCACCGCAAAGCTTGGTGCTCGATCAGGCCCAGGGCTGGTTGCAAGTGGAAACGGCCGCACAGCCGCAGTTGGAACGCGTGCTGATTCAACTGCCCTACCACTGGGACAAACAGCACAACTCTCACTCGGGTAGTGCCGATTGGGAGCTGGCTTTTGATTTGCCGGGTGAGCCGAGCGAACCGCATGCGCTGTTTGTTTCGCGCATGGGCAATCGCTATGAGCTGTGGCTCAATGGTGTGTTGATTTCGCGCGGAGGGAATTTTGCGCAGAACGCGCAGGCGATGGATCGGCATCAAGACTTTGGAAAATCCCGCGCTATTTCGCCATTCCACCGAGCTTGCTGCAAAAAAGTAATTTGATTCGCGTGCGCCTGCAAGCCGATGGCGCCAGGCGCGCAGGCATGACACCGCTTTTGCTCGGGCCCGAGGCTGAGGTGCGGGCGGTGTATGAAACCACTTACCGATACTTCACAGGCGGTGCGTTCTTGGTCATTGTGTTGATGGTGGTCTTGGCGGCGCTGGCGGCCAGCTTGTGGTTCACGCAGTTAGACAATTTACCTACAGCGCCCACAGCGCCTACTTTTCCTTCTGTACAGCGCGATTCTCTCTATGCCTTCGCAGCTTTGGCCGCCGGATTTTTCGCCTTGCGATTAGGTGACCGCTTGATTGAGAGCAGCCCGATTCCTTGGCCCGCCTGGGGTGTATTCACGGCGTTTGTGCTCAGTGCATCATTGATCAGTTTTTATGCGCTGTTGATTGTCATTGCCAAGCTGCAAGCGCGTCCTTGGGCTCAACTTTATTTGCGCTGGGTGCCGGCATTGATGGTGCTGGCTATCCTGGTCAATGGATTGGCACTGTGGGCGAGCTGGCCAAGCTTGCAATTGGTGTGGTACAGCCTGCTGTGGTTGCTGGGCTTAGGCTGGGTGCTGGTCTATGTTCGCTTGAGTTGGCTGCACGCAGATACGATCATCCGCCTGATGACGGCAGCGATGCTGCTCAATGTGATCGTTACCGGCCATGATTTGTGGCAGTTTCGCGTCAACCCGGTGCTCAATGATGCATCGCTGGCGGTGTTGGGCTCGGCGGCTTATGTGTTGGCGATGTTTTATATTGTGATCACGCGCTTTCGCACAGCCAGCGCACAAGCACGTGATTTGCGCAACACACTGGAGCAGCGCGTGCATGCGCGTGAACAAGAATTGGCGCAAAGCTATGAAAAGCTCGAACTGCTCTCGCGCGAGCAAGCCAAGAGCGAGGAGCGCACGCGTATTTTGCGCGATATGCACGATGGCGTGGGCGCGCACATCAGCGCGGCGATCAGGCAGGTGGAGTTTGAGCAAGTGGACATCGGTCTGGTGAGCAATGCCTCGGAGGGCTCAGTTCGCCTCGCGGCTCAGGCCAAACGCGCTGAGCTTTTGCAAACCCTACGCGATTCGCTTGACCAGCTCAAGCTTTCGATTGACGCAATGCATTTGCAAGCGGGGGACATCACGGGTTTACTGGCGAACCTGCGCTATCGTTTGGAGCCACGCCTCAAAAGTAGCGGTATTACGCTGCAATGGGCTGTTGAGTTGCTGCACGAGCAGCCGCAGTTTGACCACGCGGCGCTACGGCAGTTGCAGTTCATGTTGTTTGAGGCGTTTTCTAATGTGCTTCAGCATTCAGGCGCGACGCATTTGCGCCTTGTGGCCAGCCAGCATGCTGGGCGCATGGTGATTGCGCTTCAAGACAACGGCAAAGGCTTTGACACAGCGCAGCCTTCGCGTGGACTGGCCTCCATGCGTGAGCGAGCCCGTGCGATTGGCGCGATGCTGAACATCAGAAGCACAGCAGGCGCGACTGAGGTGGAAATTTCATGGACAACAGGCCATAATCAGTCGGCTTAGTACCTTTTCATTCTTTTTTGGAGCAATCATCATGGGTTTACTCGATTCCGTTCTCGGTGCTGTCATGGGCGGCGCGCAACAACAAGCGGGCGGCGCAGGCGGTGGTTTGGCCGCCTTGCTGCCGGTAGTCACTGAAATGTTGTCCAACGGCGGCCAACAAGGCGGCTTGGGTGGCTTGATGGAAAAATTCAACCAAGCGGGCATGGGCGATGTGATTGGCTCATGGGTCGGTAAGGGCGAAAACATGCCGATCAGCGCCGATCAACTCAGTCAAGTGCTCGGCTCAGGCGCAATCGGCGACATTGCCTCTAAGCTGGGTGTCGATGCCAGCCAAGCCGGCGGCATGCTCTCACAAGTGCTGCCCGGCTTGATCGACCAACTCACGCCAGATGGTCAAGCCCCAGCAGCCGGCTTGGGCGACGCGGGTGATCTGATGGGTGTGTTGGGTAAGTTGATGCAAAAATAATCTTGCTCTGACTTTGCGACAGCACCTGTGGGTGCTGTTTTTTGGAGACTGATTTTTAAGCGTTTTAAGGCTCTGGCCGGCGTGGAATGTGCGCGGAGTGCTATTGTATTTGTAGTGTTTGATGTCGCTTTTTGGCGTTCATAAGGTTTCGTTGTTTTGAGAGCGGCTGCGTGGCCAAGGGGTGTTGCGCCCTGCTCATACTATCGCGCAAAGAGTGTCGCGACACCTGTCGCGTGGAGACGATGTGAAACGCTTGGCAAGCGTTTCCCGCGCTTTGCGCGATACAATCGC
>JAAUOI010000247.1 GCA_012036375.1 Allobrachymonas sp.
GAGCGGGCGCTGCTGGCACCTGTGATGTTGAGCGCATGTGTCAATGCGCTGGCAGAAAAAAGCGTGATGTGACCGTTGCGGGGTGCGCAGTACCACCAGTTGCAGCGCTGTTGGGCGATATCGTAGGGTTGCAGCAAGGTGCTGATGACGGCCAGACCACCGGGTTTGAGTTGGGATTTGAGCTGCGCGAGCGTGTCCAGTTGATCGGCGCTGTGCTCCAGCACTTCAAAGGCGCACACCACGTCATAACTGTGCTTGGGCAGATTGTTCAAATCAAGCGCAGAGGCAAGGCCATACGGATCATGCGAGCTAGCCTCAATGCCTTGCGCGATCAACTGCTGGGCGAGCAAGCCGCTGCCCGCGCCAAAATCCAGCAAGCGCAGAGGCGGCTGATGCGAAATCGGCAAGGTTCGCAGCAGATTCAGCAGCATCTGCGCGTTGGCCATTGGGCGATCACGCACGTAGTCCGGATCGACTTCGACATAGCCTTCGTTATAGATATAGGCAGCAAAATCGTGCCTGCCCCAATCATCGAGTTGATTGGTAAAGATGAGGCCGCAACTCTCGCATCGAAAGTAACTGATCTCTTGCCCAAGTGCGGGGCGAGGCGCAGCGCCAGGCGGGCCGCCTTGGTTAACATCGCATGCGCCAAACTGGGCAGCAGCGCCGCCGCACACCTTGCAGGTGCAGCTATTGTCTGCTGGGCGGAGCGGCCAAGTCATGGTCAGCAGCGTATCAAAGCGTCTCACAGCGCCGTTAAGCTGTGTTGAAACGGAAAATCAGCGGGCGAGGGCAGGCAAAGAATGTTCATGCCGTAATCGAGTACGGTGTAGTTGCGTTGCTTGAAGAAGCCCACCAAAGCAGCTTTGTCGGATTTGATCCATTCCACAAGGCACAGCGGCCTGTCTCGCTCAATGGTGTGCTGCGCGCCTGCCAAAGCCGCTTCTTCCATGCCTTCAATGTCGATCTTCATCAGGCGCACGTTCGCAAGCTGCAAGCTGTCAAGGCTGACTTGGCGCACTTTCTCGCTCGATGCTTGGCGCGGCTGGCCGATGAACTCTTTTTGCTGCTCGCCAAACTCCACGCTGCCATAGCTGGAAATCTGGCGCTAGTCGAATTTTGGAATATCAATCGCGCCCTCTGCTGCGCCCACCGCGAGGTGATGCACGACAGCGTTTTCCACCGAATTGAGTGCGAGCGTGCCGCAGACCATGTAGGCGATCACGCGCTGCGCCTCAAAGGCATGCACCGTGCAGCCGCGCGATGCGCTGGCGCGCGCCATCGCGAGCGTGTAAAGCCCAAAGTTCGCGCCCATGTCCACAATCGTGCTGCCCGCAGGCAACTGCGAGGCAAGTTGCGCCATCACCGCAATTTCTTGCGTATCAATCGCGCTGCTGGTTTTGAGCAGTGCATTCGTCTGATTCGTATCAAACCGATTGACCATCACCTGCCCATACACGGTGGGGAGTACGACGGTGTAGCTGACATCTTGTGGTGCGTTGATGATAGGAGTCATGGTTTGAATCAGTTGAACGGATCATACTGGACATCAATCAATTTCTTGACACCGCTGAGCACAGGTTTGAGTGAACGCGGCGCCATATGCCGTACTGCGAGCAGGCGAAGCCAGCCCTGATTTCGCCTGCTGCCTTCACGGCTTGAGTCCTCACCTGAAGACCCAAGCCCAGCTCCGCCTCAATGCATCCAATCGCAAGCAGGCAGCTCATACGAGCGCACTTTTTTTAGGATGTGCTCTGGCAAACGCTGAATGCGCTTGTCGTGCGAAGCAAACACGATTTGCTGATAGCCTTGCGAAACGGGTTGGTCATCGACGAGGAAACGAAAGAGTAGGCAGAACGAGCATGATTTCACCTCATATGTGTTGACCTCGCATTGCACTGTTTGAAACGGGAAAGTTTCCTGCATATAGTCTTGATGCGCCCGTTTGGTGATGAACACGCCTTGGTTTTGCAGCATATCCGCAGAGATGCATCGATGAAACCAGCGCTCACGACAAACGCCTTGCCACTCGAAATAACGCGCAAAGTAGGTATTGCCATAGGCATTGGATTCTTTGAGATAAATATCGATACTGTGCTCAAAGGTTTGCAAATCTGCGCGTTCACTGGGAATGATGATTTGCTCTGCATGACTGTGATTGAATGAAGGCACAGACAAAATGGAAGCGGGATGGTGTGTTGGGGTAGCGTTCAACATAATGGTTTCCTTAAACCTTAAGTGGAAAAATGCCAAGATCGGCAGGCTTGTGAGCAATCTTTTGCATGTACAAATCGATTGCATTCAAGGCCATGCCCTTGGCATCCGTCATCGCTCGCTCCCTTGCTGGACTCTTTGCCTTAGGTTGTGCAATGCGGTCCTCCCTCTTGGAGATGCAAAGCTGGTACTGAGCCAAGGGCACAGCCTTAAATTGGTGGATGGCGCTATGGCGAGTCGCATGTGGCGGCTTGCAGCGCCTATGCGAAGCGTTATATTGAACGCAGATCAGCGGGGCTGCCGATCGCTTCTATGTTTGCCTTGCGAGCAGGCAGACTCAAAGTGAATTTCGTGAACTCTCCAAGAACCGAATCACAACGGATCTGGCCTTCAAAAGCTTTGATGGCTCGCTGGCAAAAAGCCAAACCTACGCCTGCGCCAGCGTTTTGTTTGGTGCTGTAGTAAGTATCAAAAATGCGCGGCAAGATGTGCTTGGGGATGCCGCTGGCTGTGTCCATCAACGTGATGGTGTTGAAGGTCTGCGAAGGCGAGAGAGTGATGTAGATTTCGCCTTTTCAGCTGCCTTCATGGCATACAGAGAATTCTTCACAAGATTGGATAAAGCAAAAATGAGAAGTGGCTCAGAGCCAAAGAACTCAAAATCATCCTCGCAAGCCAAATGCACCTTGCTTTTTTCTTGTGCTGTAAACGGGTAACTCTCCATCATTTGCAGCAAGCATTGCTTGGCCGAATGCCAAGCAAAATCGCTCTTGTCGATGTGCTCCATACGAGCCGAGGCCAAAAATGAGGTCAATCATCTGGTTGGTGCGATCCACCTGTTGCACGATTTTTTGCACATCAAAGCCAGTGCATCGTGCGCTGATGTGTCAGCAGCAAGTAGGCCGGGTTGTGTGGTGTAGAGATCGGTTTGTGCCTTTTGAAGTTGACGCAGCATATCGGGCACTTGCTGGGCAGCATGATCAGCTTGCATGCGGATGGGCGCCCAAAGGTGTGCGCATCTCATGGGCAATGGTTGCCGCTGCGGCGTAAGGGTTCATGAGCTCGTATTTGGCTACTGCATAGCTCATCAAACCTAGCCCGATGGCAATGAAGATCACCCCTGGAGGATAAAAACGCGAAGCCATAGTTGCACAGGTAATCAATCGCGGCAAAAAAATAAATCAAATTGCTCAGCACGCAAAGCTTGAGGCGAGATTTTTGCGTGCCCGTGGCAACGCGCTCCTGCTGCCAAACAATCATCAAGCCTCTGCTCACTACGATCGTGGTTTGCAACACATGCAGGGGATGCAGCAGCCGGCCTTGGGGTAATAGCCCCAAAAATAGCTATAGTGCCCATCGATGAACCAATCGCTTCCCACACAAAGTGCAGCGAAGACGGCGGAGATCGCGTATGACATTCCCACCCAGCGGCGTTCGCTATGGCGATCTGTGATCTCAGTGAGAAAGTGGTAAAGCGTTGTGGGTAAAAAGGCGATCAACACATAACCGAAGCGAATCAATTGATCTGCGCTGGCAGGGTTAGCCTCCACCGTGTAAAGCACGGCCCAAGTGCCCTGCCAAAAGAAGGTTGTCATGCAAAGAAGAAAAAAACTACCGGTCGTCTTGTTCAATCCTTTGGCTGCTAGGACATAAAAGCCATAGGCAATAAACAAACCAGAAACAAGCGCGGGCAGAAGCGAATACATAAAGGGAAGAGTGATAAAAGCTACAGCCCACTGTATCCATTTGCAAAAAACGCAAGCCCAGCCCCCGGTAAATCTGACAGTGAAAGGCTAAATGAGTCGCTTGTTCAGAGCATCTTTCCTTTCAAACCATCCTCATTAAAAGGCGGTTTTTAGAGCAAAAATAGGCTGTCGCCGGCATGAAATATGCGCAGAGTGCTATTGAATTAATAGCGTTTTGAGTGATGGTTCACATGCGTTGTGAAATTCATACAGGAGACTGGAAAAGACTGTTTTGTCTATCGAAATGTCCAACAGCTCGGGCTTGACATACATCGCAGACGTACATCACAATGGGTCTATGCAAGCCGCCTCATTCCACCGCACACAGATTTATCTCACCGCAGCGCAGCAAGCCGCGCTGTCGGCCATGGCTCAAGCGAAGGTAGCTCCAGCAGCGCTTTGATTCGCGAGGCGATTGATGGCTATATCCAGGCGCATCAGCCTGCCAGCAAATTGGCGAGGCGGATGTCGGTAGCGGGCAGTTGGGCGGCGAATCCCGAAGCGCCCAGCTTGCGCGAGCTGCGCAGCGAGGATCGGAAGTTTTGAGCGCAGCCAAAAGTCGTGAGTGCTTGGTCGATACCGATGTGTGGATCGATTATTTGCAAGGTCACCCGCTGGCTATTCAGTTCGTCAAAAAGCTACCTGAGCGCACATGGATCAGCGCAGTCAGCGTGGCTGAATTGCATGCGGGGGTGCGCAAAGATGCAGAGCGCGAGGCTTTGGCATTGCTGATCTCTTCGCTGGAAGTGGCAGATTTGACAGCAGAGATCGCCACGCGCGGTGGTTTGCTGCGCCGTGACTTCGGGCGCTCGCATGGCGTAGGATTGAATGATGCGTTGATCGCTGCGACCGCGATGGAATTGGATTTGCAGCTGTTGACGTTGAATGTGAAGCACTATCCGGCGCTTGATAAGTGTCAGATAAAGAAGGCATACAGCAAGGCATAACAAAGCCTGAATCTCGGCTGGTGCTTTGTCAATAAAGAATTGCTCCAAAGAGCCAATTTTTAAGAAAATAGGCTTCTAACCCTTATGAAATATGCGCGAATTGCTATGTAATTGATAGTAAATACTTTGCTTTAGTCATGCGGATCAATCAAATATATTCAATTGCGCTTAGGTTTGACTGAATTCAAGTCATTATTGAAAATGCAAATTGACATTAAATAGATGAAATGAGACCAACTCAATAAAGCCCAACTCGATAACCAC
>JAAUOI010000248.1 GCA_012036375.1 Allobrachymonas sp.
GAAGCAATTTCTTGGTTTGAAAAGTAAGTAATTGATTCGCTCACCCAGCCATCCGAATAAAACGCCCGCGACAGTATGTTAGTTTTATTGTTGATTTCATTGTCGTTGGCTCTTGGAATTTGCTTCTTTTGGGTGATTCACGGGGCGAAAATCAATTCTTATGAATACGCTACGGATGCCCCCCAGCGTTTCCATGCCGGAAGCACGCCCAGAATCGGAGGTCTAGCAATAGCGCTGGCTTGTGTTCTTTCTTGGCTATCTGCGGCCGGTCTGAGTATGTTTGGTTCAGTTAACAATGCACCATTGCCATTTCAATCATCTCTCTTTTGGTCATTATGCTGCGCCCCCGCCTTCGCAGCAGGTCTCATCGACGATTTCACCCAAAAGCTCGGCGTGCGTTGGCGCTTGCTGGCCAGCATGGCATCGGCGGCCTTGGGGTGTTGGTTGTTGGGCTTGGCTGTGCCGCGCTTGGGGTTGGGTGGTTTGGATGCTTATTGGATGAGCATGCCTTGGCTAGGTATCGCGCTGGCATTTGTGGGTATGGCGGGGTTGCCGCATGCGATGAATATCATTGATGGCTACAACGGTTTGGCGGGGATGGTGGCGGTGATGGTGTGCGCTGCGATTGCTTATGTGGCTCTGCAATTGGGCGACCGGGTGCTGGCAGGTTACATGGTGTGCGTGGTGGGGGCGACTTTAGGATTTTTGTTTTGGAACTACCCGCGCGGCTTGATTTTTGCCGGCATGGTGGCTCGTATTTTGGGGGATTGTGATTGCAGTGGCCAGCATTTCGCTGGTGCAAAAGCATGCGGCGGTGTCGCCTTGGTTTGTGATGCTGCTTTTGATTTACCCGGTTTGGGAGACTGTTTTTCGATTTATCGCAAGCTGGCGCGCGGGCAATCGCCGGGCATGGCTGATTCAATGCATTTTCATCAGTTGGTTTACAAGCGCTTGGTGCGTGGGGTGTTTCATGACGATGCCACGCGGCAAATGCTCATGCGCAACAATCGCACCTCGCCTTATCTCTGGGCGTTTTGCGCGATGTCTATCGCTCCCGCCGTTTTGTTTTGGTACAGCACGCCGATTTTGATGTTCTTTTGTGCTTTATTTGTCGTGACATATGTGGCAGCTTATTTGATGATCGTGCGGTTTAAAACGCCGAAATGGCTGCGATTGAATCGTGGGTCACGCTGATACAGGTAATCTCAATGTCACCAAGCAAAATGCCTGCTGATTAGCAGGCATTTTTCATTCAAGGTAATTGCAGTGATCAGGTTTGATCGTCTGTAGCCGCACCCGGCGCATGGTTTTTGCAGGAATCAATACCACCATCGCGGGCTTTTTCGCTGCCATACATTTGGCTTTGACCGATGACTTGGTGATTGCCGGCTTTGAGGACGAAATAGGGTTCGTTTTTGGTGCTGTTCAGGCGCTCGTAGCGGGCATCGTCGGTGGCATTCTTCTTCACGGATTCGATACCGTTTTGCGCACTGGCTTTGCTTTCATACATCTCGCTTTGCAGGATGTTTTGGCCGTTGCTGGCCAAGAGGCTGAAATAGAACTTGTCGTTTTTTGACTTTTTGAGCTCGAACTTGCCTGCCATGATGGTTTCCTTTTGAAGGTGAGTTTGCAGCGGAAAGTGCTGTGGCTACTTTTGTAGCGCTAAAGTGCGCGTTTTGCAAGCGCTATCATGTGTAGATGAGTTTTTTCGCGATTGTTTTTGCTTTGCTGCTGGAGCAGGTGCGCCCGATGCTGGGAAATAGCCCGGTGAATCGCGCGGCTTGGCGCTGGGCTCGCAGCTGCGCCCGCAGCTTGGACGCAGGGCGCTCTCACCATGGGGCTTTGGTGTGGGCGGCGGCGGTGCTGTTACCTGCCTTGCTGGCCTTTGGCGTGCATGTATTGCTCGTGTGGTCTTGGGGCTGGGTGGGTACGGCTTTGGCATTTACTTGGCATGTGTTGATTTTGTATATCACGCTGGGGTTTCGCCAATTCAGCCACCATTTCACAGCAGTGCGCAATGCCTTGGAAGACGGCCAACCTGAAACGGCGCAGAAATCGCTGGCGCATTGGATGCATCTGCCGCCTGAGCAAATTTCGCAGCAAACCTTGCTGCGCACGTTGATGAATTATTCTGTGGTGGCGGCGCATCGGCATGTGTTTGCAGTCTTGGGCTGGTATGCGGTCTTGGCGGCGCTGGGGCTGGGGCCGGCAGGAGCCGTGCTGTATCGAATGAGTGAGTTTGCAGCGCGTTTTTTCGATACGAAGAGCAACGATGATCCTTATGCATCGGAATACCACAGTCTCTTGCAGGAAGACTCCACAGTCGATGCGCACCAGAACTTATCTGCAAGCAGTTTGCCTGCCCAACTAGCGGCACAAACCGCTTGGTGGTGGGTGGATTATTTGCCGGCGCGCTTAACTGCTCTGGGCTTTGCCGTGGTGGGCAGCTTTGAAGAGGTGTTGGAAGCTTGGCGCGCGCATGACCGCTCGATGCCTTCGCATGATGCGCTCATTCATGCCTGCATGGCTGCGTCGTTAAATTTGAAGGATGATTTGCAGCTTTCGCAGCTTCAACAACTGGTCGGGCTGGTCTGGCGCACCGTGGTGCTTTGGCTGATGCTGATTGCCTTGCTGACCTTGGCCAAGCTATTGGGTTAATACGTTTTGGTATTAAGTTGTGCAAATAGATCGCTATACAATTGATAGCGTCTTGCGCATATTTTACGCCGGCTAATGACCGATTTAGCTTCAAAATCGACCTGCTCGCGCACCCCACAGCCTGGCTCATGCAAATGGGTGCAGTTATAAAACTTGCAGTTGCCAAGATGCTGCGCCAGATCGGGCATGAGGCTGGCTAACTGTGTGGGCTCAATGTGATGCAAGCCAAACTCTTGGAAGCCGGGGCTGTCGATCAAAGCAGTTTGGCGCGTTGCATCAAGCCAATAGAGGGTGGTGGAGGTGGTGGTGTGTTTGCCAGAATTGAGGGCTTGGGAGATTTCTTGGGTTTTGACGAACTCATTCGCTTGCGCTTTGCTTTGCGGCGCGAGCAGATTCACCAAACTACTTTTGCCCACGCCGCTGGGCCCGAGCACGAGCGTGGTTTTGCCTTGCAACCGCTTGAACAATGCCTCTCGATCTGCATCGCCCGACATTTTGAGCGAGAGCGGGAGCACGCCATAGTGCATCTGCCGATAAGCACTGAGGCGCTCCCATGCCCGTTCAAACGGTACTTGCAAATCGCTTTTATTCAATGCAATGATGGGCGCTATTTTGGAAGCTTCGCAAGCAATCAGGGCGCGGGCGAGCTGGCTTTCTGAATACTCTGGCTCGGCGGCGATCAAAATCAAGGCTTGATCGAGATTGGCAGCGAATGCTTTGGTGCGAATTTCATCCTGGCGATAGAGCAGATTGCGCCGCTCATCAACCCGCTCAATCGTTCCCTCATCCATGCTTGCGAGCCACTGCACGCGGTCGCCTACCACGGCTTGCGATTTCTTTCCGCGCGGTGGCAAATTATGCGCCGGCCATCGGGCGACTCGACCACGCAATGCCGCCCAAAGCTGGCTACCACCAAACCAATTTCGAGATCTTGCGCAGTTTTCAACGCGGTTTTACCAAAGCGTCCACCTCGGCGGCGCATTCAATATCGGTGATAGAAATTCCATTGACATCATGCGTATTGAAGCGCACCACGCAGCGGTTGAAATGTACGCTCATATCGGGGTGATGGTCGTGGCGCTCGGCGATGAAGGCAATAGCGTTCACAAAGCTCATGGTTTCGAGATAGTTTACGAACTTAAATGTCTTTTGAATGGCGACTTGCTCACCATCACCATCGAGCATCCAGCCCTGCAATTCAACCAAATTCGCTACGATTTCAGTAGCACTCAGCGCACGTCTTGCGACGGCCACCCACTGTTTTTTCTTTAAATCGCTCATTTCAATCCCTTACGCACTCATTCTGGCCAATCGCTCCGAAGCAGGCGGATGTGAATAGTAAAACTTCACAAACAAAGGATCGGGCGTGAGTGTGGAGGCATTGTCTTCATAGAGCTTGAGCAATGCGCTTTTCAAATCAGCTGCCTGCGTTTGACTCACCGCATAAGCATCGGCTTCAAACTCATGTTTTCGGGAAAGCTGGGCAAACAGCGGCGAAATGAACACGGTAAATACGGGTACAGCCATCATGAACAGCAGCAGCGCCAAAGCAGAATTCGCGCCATGCATATCCGCTGTGATTGGACGCACGCCAAGCCCCAAGTAAAACCACGCCTGGTTGCTTAAAAAACCCAGCAGCGCAAAGCCCGCCAAGCTCATCGCAAACATGCTCACCATGCGCTTGGTAATGTGCTTGTGCTTGAAATGCCCCAATTCATGCGCCAGCACAGCATCTACCTCACCGGGCGTGAGGCTTTTGAGCAAGGTGTCATAAAACACCACGCGCTTGCTCGCACCAAAGCCTGTGAAATACGCATTCGCATGCGCACTGCGCTTGCTACCATCCATCACGAACAAGCCTTTGGCCGCAAAGCCGCAACGCTTCATCAGCGCCGTGACGCGCTCCTTGAGCGATTCATCTTGGAGCGGCTCAAATTTGTTGAATAGCGGCGCGATGAAGGTGGGATAAATTAGCATCAGCAGCAAATTGAAGCCCATCCACACACACCAAGCCCAGAACCACCAAAGACTGCCCGCCGCACCCATGAGCCACAAAATCAAGGCAGCGATGGGCAAGCCAATCAACGCGCCAACGAATGCGCCTTTGATCGCATCAGCGAGCCACAGCTTGAAGGTCATCTTATTGAAACCAAATTTTTCTTCGAGCACGAAGGTGCTGTATAACGTGAACGGCAAATCAATCAATCCGCCAATGACGATGAAGCTGGCTAGCAAAGCCAATTGCTGTGTGAGCCCGGGACCGAACTTGGCCAGCAGTAGTTGGTTCAGAAAATCCAAGCCTCCCAGCAAAGTCCAGCCAAGCAAGACAATTGCGCCAAATGCCAACTCCAAGATTCCCAAGCGTGATTTCGCAATGGTGTAATCAGCGGCTTTTTGGTGTGCAGCCAAAGTGATTTTTCAGTGAACGCGGCTGGCACGGTAGCGCGATGAGTGGCGACGTGGCGAATTTTGTCTTGTTGCCAGCCAAAGTTTGAGGAGCAGGCCAGCGG
>JAAUOI010000013.1 GCA_012036375.1 Allobrachymonas sp.
CGTAGGTCGCACGAATCAGCGATTTTAGACCTCCTTCCTCGACACCTAAAGAAGCCAAGAACTCAGCGCGATCGGCTTCTGGCAGTTCGATCAGTTCAGATTCTACTTGAGGGCGCAACATCAAATCAAAACACAAGCCCACCAAGGAACCCTTGGTGTAATAGCTCACCGTTGCGTTTGGTGTGTTCTCATCTTGCCTATAGTATTTCACCCAAGCATCCATGCTCGCTTGCGCCACGCTTTGAACATTGCGTCCCGGCGTTTGCTGCACCTGATTGATGGCTTTAGATAGAAGACGAAGATACTGCGCAGTGTCAATCAATCCTGCGCGGCGCAGGATCAAATCGTCGTAATAGCTCGTAAAACCCTCGAAGAACCAGAGCAATTGCGTGTAATTTTCTTGGGCATAGTGGTAGCGCAAAAATTCTTTGGGCTTCAAGCGCTTGACATTCCACGTATGAAAATACTCATGGCTGATGAGGCCAAGCAAGGTGGTGTAACCCTCGTTTTGTTTTTTGAGTCCCAAGCGTGGCAGATCGCGGCGGCTGCAAATCAGCGCCGTGCTGTTTGCATGCTCTAGGCCACCATAACCATCGTCCACTGCGTTGAGCATGAAAACATACTTTTCAAACGGCGGCTTGCCGCTGCTGCCATGCCAAAAAGCCAACTCGGTTTGCACAATTTTTTGAGTGTCGGCCAAGAGGCGCTTGCCATCAAAACTGGCTGATGCGCCACTGACCACAAACTCGTGTTCTACGCCGCGCTCGGTGAAGCTGCCGCGCCAGAAATTGCCGACTTCAAATGGCGTGTCGGCCAGCTCATCGTAATCTGCAAACGTATAACTACCCAAATCGCCTTTTACCGCATTTTTTAAGGGTTTTAGGGGTTTAGCCGGCGTAGAAACTGCGCGAAGTGCTATGGAATCAGGAGCATTCAATTGCAACTGATGTGCTTTGCTTTCTTGGCCATGCACACGCAAACACAACGACGTGGGGTTAAAAAAACCACGCTGCGCCGTGAGCCAAGCGGTTCGCACAGAGGCATCAAAGGCATACACCTCATAAGCAATCACCAAGGGCTTGGAGGCCGTGCAGGCCATTTGCCATGTGCATTTATCTAGTTGCTTGGCCTGCAACGCACGCCCTGCTTGAGTGACCGTCAAATTCTGTAGGTGCTTGGAAAACTCCCGCACCATATAGCTGCCCGGAATCCACACCGGTAGGCTCACGGTTTGCAGTTTGGCAGGCTTGGCAATCGTAAGTACCACGCGCCACAGATGCGCATGCGCGTTATGAACTGAAACCGTGTAATGAATTGCAGAGTTTTGTGACATCGTTCAATTTCAATTAATAGAAACGGGAGGCTAGTGATCAGCGCTTGAGCAATGCCCTGAACTGAATACCTGCTGCCCAGCACGCTCCTAAATAAATAGCAGCTGCCGCACATAATACGCCGGCAAACAGCCCAATTCGCTTGAAATAGACCGTTTGCATCGCCACCCAATCCACCGCTTGCGCTCCCCAGAGTAAAAACACGGCGAGCAAGCTGCTGGCCGCGAGCACCTGCATGCTAAACAAGCCCCAACCCTTTGCTGGCACATAAGTTTTGCCGCGCAGCAAGCCGATTAACAACCATAGCGCATTAAGCAAAGCGCCCAAGCTGATTGACAGTGTAAGCCCTACATGCAAGAGCTGCGGTACGAGAAAGTAGTTCAATAGCTGCGTAAAGATCAATACCACGATTGCAATCTTCACAGGTGTTTTAATGTCTTGCTTGGCGTAATAAGCTGGCGCGAGCACCTTGATCGCCACCAATCCCAGCAGGCCAGCGCCATAGCCCATGAGCGCCAGCGCCACCTGAGTAACATCCGTGCCTTTGAAAGCGCCGTAGTGGTACAGCACCGCCACCAATGGTTTGGCAAAGCACAGCAGTGCCACCATGCAAGGCACGCCCAGCAAAACCACGAGACGCAACCCCCAATCAATCATCGAGGAGAATTTGTCTTGATCGCCGCTGGCTTTGGCGGCAGCAAGCTGGGGCATGAGTACCACGCCCAGAGCTACGCCCAGCATCGCGGTGGGAAACTCCATCAGCAAATCCGCAAAGCCCAACCAGCTCACTGAGCCCGCTTGCAAATGTGAAGCAATTTGCGTGTTGATGAGCAAGGAGATTTGCGCCACGCTCACGCCCAGCAGCGCAGGCAGCATCAGAGTGAGTATGTTTTTGATAGCAGGCTGCGCAATCAGTGCGCCGGCTGCACGCGGATTCCATGTAAATTTCGGCAGCAAAGCCAATTTTCTCAAAGCCAGAAGCTGAATGCCCAATTGCATGATGCCGCCGAGCATCACCCCCGCTGCCAGCGAGTAAATCGGCTCTATGCCGCGTAATTTAAGCTGGGGCGCAAGCAACCAAGCCGCTGCAATCATCGCCACATTCAGCAACACTGGCGTAGCCGCTGGCACGGCAAATTTCTTCCAAGTATTAAGCACACTCGAACACAGCGCCACGAGCGACATGAAAGCGATGTAGGGAAACATAAAGCGCGTCATCAGCACCGAGACTTCAAACGCACGCGGCGTTTGCTGCAAGCCGCTCGCCATCGCCCACACCAGCAGTGGCGCTAAAGCAATGCCAATCACGCAAGTGATAATCAGCGCCCAGAGCAAAACGCTGGCGACTTGATCAATCAACAGCTTGGTTACCTCTTCACCTTCTTTTTCTTTACTCGCAGCCAGCACGGGCACGAAAGCTTGTGCAAACGCGCCTTCAGCAAACAAGCGCCGCAGCAAATTCGGAATGCGAAACGCCACCATGAAGGCATCCGTCATCGGCCCTGCGCCAAACATCGCCGCGATGATGAGCTGGCGCACCAGACCTGTGATGCGCGAGGCAAGCGTCCAGAGCGAGACGACGGAGGCGGATTTGAAGAGAGACATGACAAGCTTGTATGCGTTAAGCCAGAGTTTAACTGTGTGAACCATCTCTGATTCGAGCGCGTTGTACAGTGGTCACCGCAGTCTCAGCACCTTGCTTCGCATGAGAAAACACAATGCGACAATCTCGCCATGTTTAACGTGATCCTCTTCCAACCAGAAATTCCGCCCAACACCGGCAATGTGATTCGCCTGTGCGCGAACACTGGCTGCGCTTTGCATTTGATCGAACCCTTGGGCTTTTCAATGGAAGACCGCTACATGCGCCGCGCGGGGCTGGATTATCACGAATACGCTTCAACCCACAAACATGCCTCGTGGGAAGCCTTCCTAGCCACTTGCAAGCCCCAGAAAGAACGCATCTTCGCATTCACCACACGAGGCAGTCACAGCGTGTTTGAACAAAACTTCCAGCTTGGTGATTGGTTACTCTTTGGTCAAGAAACTGCTGGCTTGCCTAGCGACTTACGCGACGGATTTCCGTCCGAACAACGCCTGCGTTTGCCTATGAGAGAAGGGCAGCGCAGCTTGAATTTATCAAATGCCGTGGCAGTGAGCGTGTTTGAGGCTTGGCGGCAGAATAGCTTTGCTGCTGAGGAATAGCAAGCTAAAAACAAGAAACACGGAGGACACGAAAACCACACGGAAGGCACAGAGAAGACCAAATATAAGGCCGAAAAACCAAAGGAATTTCTTCCATCATTTCCGTGCTATTTTTTTATGTCTTCTGTGTTTTTTATCGCCGAGAGTCCCAGTTCAAACAACGACGATCCGATCAAACCGTTGCTTCTTCTCTCGCATAGCGGCGAATCAAGCTAAGCAGCTCTTCTTCGTTGTACGGCTTACCGAGATAGTGGTTTGCACCCAACTCGAAGGCATGCTCGCGGTGCTTTTCAGCGATACGCGAAGTAATCATGATGGTGGGCAGATGCTTGTATTCAGCACTGCCACGCACATTGCGTAGGAAGTCAAAGCCGTCCATGCGCGGCATTTCGATGTCAGACAAAATCACTGAAGGCAGCTCTTCTGCTAAGCGCTCCAAGGCTTGCAAGCCATCGGCGGCCATCGTGACACGATAGCCTTCGCGCTGGAGCAATCGCTGTGTGACGCGGCGCACGGTGATCGAATCGTCTACCACCAAGACCAAAGGCACGGTGGGTGGCGAAACCGACGCTGGATTGGCTGGCACAAGCGGCACCACAGGCGCAGCATCACCCGACAAGTCGCGCGGCTGTGCATCGGAAATACTGGCATCGAGTGCACCGATCTGTGAGCTGCTGGCTGCTTGCTCCAAAGCATGCGGTTGCGCAGGGTCAAAACTCATCGCACGTGCTTGGTTGCCGTACACGGTGGCCAAAGCCACTGGGTTGTATATCAACGCCACCGCACCGGATGCCAATACCGTCATGCCGGCCAAGCCAGGCAATCGCGAGAGCTGCGGCCCGAGGTTTTTCACCACCACCTCTTGGTTGCCCAAGATTTCGTCCACATGCAAGGCGACGCGCTGTGCAGCCGAGCGGAAAATCACCACTGGCAGGGTTTTGGTCGCAGGTTCTAAACTGGCGGATGAGTGCTGCAAGAGTGCGCCCGCCCAGTAGAAAGGCAGCGTCTCTCCGCCGAATTCGTAGCCACCGCTGTTGTAGGCTTGCTGCAATTCTTTTTGCGTGGTACGGCGAACGATCTCGACCAAGTTGGCCGGTACGCCAACAGCCAATTCGCCTACACGTACCATCACGACCTGCGTTACCGCAGTGGTCAGTGGCAAAACAAGCTTGAAGCTTGTGCCTTGACCAGCAGAAGTGGCCGTCTCGATGCGGCCGCCCAGCGCCACCACTTCGGAACGCACCACGTCCATGCCCACACCACGTCCAGCCAGCTCAGTCACTTGCGCTGCTGTGGAGAAACCAGGCGTAAAAATCAGGTTAGCTGCTTCGTTGTCTGCAAGAGCCGCATCGTTACCGAGCAAGCCTTGTGCAATCGCTTTTTCGCGAATGCGAGGGATGTTCAAGCCCGCGCCGTCGTCGCGGAATTCAATCGACACATCATTGCCTTCCTGGTGCAAGGTAATCACGATTTCGCCGCTGACTGTTTTACCCGCTGCCGTCCGCACGTCAGCAGACTCAATGCCGTGCGCCACGCAGTTGCGCAGCAAATGCTCAAATGCTGGTGTCATGCGATCCAGTACACCGCGATCCATCTCGATCGTTCCGCCCAAAATATCAAGCTTGACCTGCTTGCCTGCATCTTTGCCGGCTTGACGCACCACGCGATAGAGGCGCTCGGAAATGCCTTCAAACTCCACCATGCGAGTGCGCAGCAAATCGCGTTGCAGCTCGCGCGTTTGGCGGGCTTGGGCAATCAAATCGTCTTCGGTTGATTCAATCGTGCGCTGAATGTTGCGTTGCACAGTAGCGACGTCGTTGACCGATTCAGCCATCATCCGAGTCAATTCTTGTACGCGGGTGTAGCGGTCAAATTCCAGCGGGTCGAAATCTTCATCGGATTCTTTGGCCAGCTGAATACGCGTTTGCATTTGCGATTCAGCCTGTACGTCCAGCTCGCGAAGTTGCTGGCGCATTTTTTCCAAGTTGCCTGTCAGGTCAGACAGCGAACCACGCAGTTGGGATAACTCAGCCTCTAGGCGAGCGCGCGTGATCATCACCTCACCGGCTTGATTCATCAAGCGATCCAACAACTGCGCACGCACGCGCACCGTTTGGCCGGGCGCACTTCGCATTGCACTGGCAGGTGCAACGCCAGAGGCCGCGGCTAGCCCTGTGGCGGCCACGAGCGGTTTCAGAGGCTGAGTCGCAGTCATTGCGGCAGACACAGTCTGATCAGCAGGTTCCACTGGGCTCGCAGTCACTGAACTTGCAGCTTGCGCTATAGGCGCAGCCTGTTGAGCCAGCGCCGGATTGCGAAGCACATCAAAGGTGTGCTGCATACCATCGAGCTGCGCCATCAAAGGCTCAATGTCCGCGCTGTGCGCACCCTCGTGGGCAATCGCCTCCACGCTGGACTCCATGCGGTGAGCCAGTTCCCCCAAGCGAAGTGCACCAGCCAAGCGTGCGCTGCCTTTGAGAGTATGCAAACCGCGCAGCACTTCTCCGCGTGCACTCATATTGTCTGGGCGAGCCGTCCATTGGCGCAGCGCTGCAGCCGTGGCTGGAAAGAGCTCTTGCGCCTCTTCCTCAAAAATCTCAAACAAATCTGCATCGAGTGCGTCTACCGCATCAATCTCGTCATCCAACTCATCTTGGTCAAACTGACGACCCCGCACAGCCAACACCGGTGCTTCGGACAACGTGGCTACAGTCGGGGCAGTTGCAGGCGCTGCCATCACAGCGACTACAGACGCTGCGGTCATTGCAGAAACTGTCGCGATCCCGGCAAGTGGCATTGCATCGGGCTCAACGAGTGGTAATTCAACCTCAGGATCTACAGTTGGCGATACGGTAGCTTCGATGGATTCGGTTGATAAGGCAGCTTCGTTCTGCGGCTCTCTTGACGCCTCTTCAGGACGTTCATCCAAGGCATCAATCGCTACCAAATCAATAGCACTTGACGCATATTCCATGCCGGCCAGAGCACTAGTTTGCTCCAAATTCAGTGTTCCTGAGCCTTGCTCAGCGGTGAGCACCTGGAGGCCAGAAGTAAGCTCCGACGGCACATTTGCCACCTGCTCCTCTGGGAACGGCGCTTTCAGACATTGCACTAATTCTGCCTCGATACGTGCTGAACTGTCTTTCAGAATGCCTGCAGCGAACTGATGCAGCAAATGCCTAATTTCTTCCGCAGCACTGACAAACAGGCTAGCATGCACATGGGAGTCATACTCGTCATCGACCTCGATCGCTTGCATATGCAAGAGCGCGTGCTCCAAATTGCGCGCCAAGCCAGACAAGGCAGAAAAGCCCACTGTGCCTGAGCTACCCGCTAATGAATGCGCGAAAGCTACCGAATCATTCGGTACTGTGGCATGCGGCTCCATCGCCCATTCCGCCAAATTCGTGGACAAGCGTCGTGACCACTCGTCTGCCTCATTGAGAAAGACGTTGTAAAGCGGCAAACTCACTCGCAAAGGACCAATCGCTTTAATCTGTTCATCTGCATTGAATGCATTCACCACAGCAGATGCCGAACTGGGGGCGGCGGCAGTGGCTATAGAAGTCGCGGCAGCTGCAGTGACAGCCCCAGCACCCCACCAGCTCGCTACAGATGGCGCAGCATCAGCCACGCTTGGCGCGGGCGTATCGGTTGCAGAAAGTGAGCCGCCACCCAAATCAATCCCAAGGTCCAAGGCGGCTGGCGCATCGCCCAAGCTGGCCAGAGTGGCAGGCACGGTAGGATCGATGTGCAGGGTCTGCGGCATAGTTTGTACTGCCGTCAAAGCAGGGGCCACCATCGTCATCGCATCAGTGGAGACCTCCTTGGGTATCGCCGCATGTGGAAGCAATGCCGACATGCTTTCCAAAGCCTCTAAATCACTCGCATCTAGGCTGATGCTGTCCGCTGCAAACTCCACATTTGTCAAGTCAGCAGAATCGGTAGCTGAAATCTGCACGGCATCTGGCAAGCCTTGGACTGACGACACGAGTTGCGCGGCAGGCACGTTGGGCTGGCTCGCATCTTGGGTGTCCATCGCCATCATGGCCTGCTCAAAAGCTGCCAACTCCTCTGCCGTGACCAAATCACCAGCAAGGCTGACTTCGGAGCCAGGATCTGCTGTGAGGATATTCTCCACAGGAATCGCCGGTACGGGCTGTAGGTCTACTTCAAAGTTGGTCTCTACGGGCACTGGCGTATCAGCTTGCAGTATCGGCTCAAAGTTAAACTCCACCAAGTCATCGACAGGTGTTACTACAGGCTCAATTGATTCGGCAGCAGAAGGAGTAATCGCCTCAGTCGTCGCTGTCGATTCAGCCGCTGCACGACTGACAATCTCAGGTGAAGCAATCGTGACGAATGGCTCCGGCTCCAGCAACACTGGGGCAGGTAGTGCACCATCCAAATCACTTAAATGCAAACTGAAGTCATCCACACTGAACTTGTCTGCGACAGGTTCTGGTGCTGAAGTTGCAACTGCAGACGACAGCGCGGGCGAGGTTACAGGTGTTGCCAATTCAGCAAAATCAAACGACGGCAAATCAAAATCTGCTGTCTCGACAACTGAGACCGACACTACGGCAGGGACTGGAACTTCGGCAACAGACAGATCAAGGGAAGGCAGATCCATTACCGGCAGCTCGATTACCGCTGGCTCGTTAGTCGATGGTTCAGCCGCTGCAAGTTCTATAGTGGGCTGATCCAGCGCAGGTACTTCAATCACCACGCTGGCTTGCACAGGTTCAAGTTGAGCAAGCGATGGCTCTTCAGCAGACACCGCGCCTAGAACAGGTGCAGCCTGCTCTAGCACGATCGGAATCAACTGCCCCTGCAAACGAAGTGCATCTGCGCTGGCGCGGAAAGGCGTAGCGCTGCGTTGCTTGCCACCTCCAGAGGCAATCTCCTCAATCCATACTTGATGCGCTTGCATCGCTTGGGTGGACAGATTACACAAGTCGGCATTGGCTGGTTTTTGATCAGCCAGCCACGCATTGAGCACCTGCTCCATAGACCACGCTGCTTCGCCAAACACATTGAGTCCCACCATGCGTGAGCTGCCTTTGAGCGTATGGAATGCACGGCGCAATGTAGTCATCTCACCCAAATTGTTGGGCTCGGCAATCAAGGCTTGCGTAGCGGCCAAGCCATTGCCCACCACTTCGCGAGCTTCCTCTAAGAAAATATCCAGCAACTCGGGATCAACTTCTTGCGCATCCACAATCACCGCAGCAGCCACTGGCACGGGGGAGGTTGCAACTGGCGTGACAGCCTGCATCGCCACTGTCGCTTGCATAGCCGTCATAGGTAGAGCTGCTCCGGAGTCAGCGGCTGCCACTGCGGTAATCGAAACCGAAGTTGTATCTGGCTCGACTTGCGCAGACTCTACCACCGTGCGTCCCATCAAAGGCTTGAGCTCACCTTCAGCCTCGTCATACACAAACAGCTTCTTAGCCAACACCGGCTGATAACTGAGCATGTCAATCAAAAAGCCCAAGGCACCCAAGTTATTGCCCAGCTTATCGAACGTGCCAGCGCTTCGTGCACGCTCGACATCAATTTCCGTCACCAAAATTTGCTCAACGCTATCACGCATGCGCATTACAGCCTGGCCTGCTTGATCCAAACCCAGCACGGTGAGCACGCCCCGCATCTGCGTCAATTTGCCCGGCACATCAGCCAACAACACCTTGTCCTGCGGATCGCGAAAATACGCATCCATCAATTTTTCCAGCTCGCCCAAGGTGAGTTTGAGCTCACCCACCACAGACCCCATGGTTTGGCGATCGCTGACGCGGCGGTACAGTTCCTCCATCCAAGATTCCAACGGCTGGCTGGCTGCGCCTCCGCGAGCCATTTGCACACGCTGCGCCAAGTGGCTCATGCGATTGGATTGTTGCTCGTCACTCGGGTCAAAATCTTCAAAGCTCGCTTCAAGATACAAAATGGCGGTGGCCACCTCCATGCCAAGTGTTGCCTCAGGCGGACGTTGCACACGCGCAGTGCTGTCAACCACCTCGTTGAGCGCAGCAGCCAAAGCCTGACCTGTCGTCGGCAAGAGTTTGCCAATCGAATCAATCAGCAAAGACATTTGATCTTGAACTGGCTTGGCTTTGGTGAGTTCACCCGCTGTGAACGAGGACCAAGATTCTTTAAGTTGGCTGATGCGTTTACGCGCCTGCACCAGCATATTGGGATCGAATTGACCAAAAAAACTCTTGCTGTAATCAACAGGCACGACCTTCGCCAAGCCATAGACCAAACGCACTTCGCTTAATCTTGGATTGCCACCCACAGATGTGGCCTGTGCACAGAAAAACACCAAATCCTGCGTCAAACGATCAGGCACGCTCAAGTCGCCTTTGACGTGGGTGGCCAACTGAATGAGTAGGCGCGAAACTGTGCGTTTGACATGAATATCCGCCACCAAAGCACCCGAGGCCACCGCCTCTAATACTGCGGCAGCAATGCGCCAAAAGCTGCGGAAATTTTGTTCAACAGGCAATTGGGTTTGATTGGCTAGACCAGCACTTAGAGTAGACAGTTCGGCACATGCGTTGACATCTGCCGTCTTGACCACCATCAACGCCGTTTTATCAAAACGCGCACGAAAATTGGCATCCAACTCCATCACCGCAGCGCCTGTGTCTTGCACTTCAAGCCAACGCCAAGGCGCGGTCCACAAGTCAGCTGGATGAATGCGCGTTGCGCCTGCCAACTCTTGCACGTCAGCATATTGACTGAAGAGCTCGACCGCTGAAGGAGACTTGCCTGCCAGCAACGATTCCAAATAACCCAATAACGCAAAGCTAGCCCGCTCCACCTTAACGGTTGCTGCATCCGTGCACAACTCGGGTTTGGTCACGAATTTCTGCACCGCACCTTCCATGCCTCGGAGCATGGAAGCAGGTGCAGCAAAGCCCACCATCTCTAAGGCACCGACCGATTGATGCAGTTGTTGCCTCGCAATTCGCAATTGACTGGCGTCGGCGGCGTTCAAGTCAGAGCCTTTGGCCAATTCCGCATCCCGCACATAACGGCGCAGCGCCTTGGTGGCTGAATCGAGAGATTTGCGCAGCTCATCTAACACCCAAGCCAAGGGCCCAAGGTCATTGACACCGATGTCAAGCGCAGAGCCGTTTGGAGCTTTGGGAGAGGTGGCCATAGTTCAAATCGTCCTGTTGTGATGATCGTTACTCAAGCCTGCTCAGTGATGTCTAGCAGGCTCAATCTGATCAGCCAATCTTGAATCGCGATACTGACTGGCGCAGCTCTTCCGCTACACGCGCCAAATCGCGCACCTGCTGCACGGTGGATCGCGTGCCTTCACCGGTTTGCTCAGTCACCGCAAAAATGTGCTGGATGTTGCCGGCTACCACGTTGGCAGAATCAGCTTCGCGAGCGGCAGAGGTAGAAATCTCTTGAATCAGTTCGGCGAGGCGGCGAGACACCGAGTCAATCTGAACCAGCGCCGTACCAGCGTTATCAGACAGCTTGGCTCCTTCCACCACACCCTGCGTGGAGCGCTCCATAGCAGCTACGGCATCTTGTGTGTCGGTCTGAATGGCTTTCACCAGGGCAGAAATCTGCTTCGTCGCCTCTGCGGAGCGTTCAGCCAATCGCTGCACCTCCTCCGCAACCACTGAGAAGCCTCGTCCGGCTTCACCAGCTGAAGCCGCCTGAATGGCTGCGTTCAGAGCCAAAACGTTCGTCTGCTCGGTAATGTCAGAAATCAGCTCGGTGATCTCGCCAATCTCTTGGGATGATTCACCCAATCGCTTAATTCGCTTGGACGTATCCTGAATCTGGTCACGGATAGCATTCATACCGCCGATGGCGTTTTGCACGGCTTGCAAACCTGACTCAGCAGCTTCCAGTGATTGACGCGCCACCTGAGCAGATTCTTGAGCTTGGCCAGACACTTCGTTGATTCGACCCGCCATATCGAGTACCGACTGGCCGGTTTCACGAATCTCTCGCAATTGCTCGGTTGAAGCTGCCAACAGCTCGGTTGATGTGCTTTCCACCACCGCCGTAGTTTGCGCCACACGAGTTGCCGTGTTTTGCACGTTACCTACGAGTGAGCGCAATTCCTCCACCGTGTAGTTCACTGAGTCAGCAATAGCGCCCGTGATGTCTTCGGTCACCGTCGCTTCTTGCGTCAAATCACCTTCAGCGACAGACTGCAATTCGTTCATCAAACGCAAAATGGCGGCTTGATTCGCATCGTTGATTCGTTTGGCTTCTTGCTCTTGACCCTCAGCCATTTGGCGTTGCTGTTCAGCAACAGCTTGACCTTTGCGGCTTTCACCGAGTTGCACACGAGCCAGGCCCAAACCCGCAAGAATAGCCAGCAAGCCCATCAACCCCAAAACCACCAAAGGCACAACGCCGAGACCCGTTTGACCAGACAAGCGCGCCTGCAAATCCTCCAGTTGCTTGCGCAGCGGCTCAGAATCAGACACGATGGCTGATTGCGCTTCACGCGCAGACACCAAGCCTTGCAAGTTACCCAAAATCGCACCTGCCTGACCGCGCGTTTCTTCGTATTGCTTGAGCAGGGCTTCCAGACGCTCACGCGTCTGTGGGTCTTTAGCGGCAGCCAAACGCAGCTCAGGACTGCCCTCAAGCAAACCTTGCGCAATCTCTTTAAAGGAATTCAAATCTTTACCGAGCAAGAACACGGCCTCGGGGCTCACGCCTTCCATGGTCAGAAATTCGTTGGCCGATTTACCAATACGCTGTGTCAACATCACCAGCTGACCTGAGGCTGAGATTTCGGCCGCAGGAGCATTTTGCTGCAATTTGAGGGACGACACGGTTTCAGCCACTTCCAGCAAGTCAGAGGATTGGCGGTTAATCGTGCGCAACGCGCTTCCTACCTGCGTCAGAATTTGACGCTGGCTTTGAACCGTTGCAGCGTTTTTCTCTGCACGCTCGACACCCGGCATCGCTGCGTCCACATCAGCTTGGAAGCCAGGTGCAACTGCCTGCAAGCCCAGCTCAGTATCACCGCCTTTGAGACCGCGCATGTTTTTCGCCAACGCCACCGAGCTTTCTGCCACCTCCGTAAACGCTTGTGGGGAACCGATCAGCGCTTGCGACACAGATTTAGCAAGGCGCTGGGATTGCATCAGCGACTGACCCGAAGCAGCAACTTGACGCGCCGAGCTATCTGCCTGCGCCAGAGCGAAGGCCATCACCGCCACGAACACCACCAATGCCACGATCAGAAGTACGGTCAAAATGCGGCGATGATCCGCCGGATCACGCGAGCCCAGAATCGGCAACCGCACTTCACCACTGGCGTCGAGCGCACTACTGCTATTTTGGTGACCGGCACCAGCGGCGGCGGCCGGCACCGGCAACCCCGTTTGTTCGAGTGCAAATGCTTCTTCAGCAGTCAGACCAGCTTGTGACAGCATAGAAGGCTCTGCCGAGGCAGATGAGCGTTTGAACAAACCCGTGATGCGTTGTGCGACTGACATGATGTGGCCTCGGTGTTTCTGGGCTAAGGAAAAATTGAAAAATTGAAATTTAGGCAACTGCTTGCGCAATGCCCAAGAAATGGGATGAATTGGCCAAGACTTGTAGATCTAACTCAATCCAATCTTGACCCGATTTGTCTTGATAGCAAGCTGACATGAATTGGGGCGATTCGTCTGGCATGGCCTCGCGCGAGACAAAATCGCCCACATTGCGCAAGCCACCCAAGCGATCAATCAATACCGCGCAGTTGACTTCCATCGCGCCGTTTAAAGCGACTAGACGGGCTTGCTCGCGAACACCGCCTTCAAAATTTCGCTGCGAGGCAGAGCCAGAAATAAAGCTGGCTAAATCCACCACGCCATACAAACCTCCGCGCAAATTGGCGACACCCATGAACCAAGTTTGGGTATAGGGTACTTTTGCACGTTGGCCAGAGGAAAATCTCGCCTGATTGCGCCAGAGGAAGCAAGTACCGCCGCCCAGATACCTCTACAGCCAACCAGCCGGCCGCCACACCTTCCGAGCGCGCTTGTTGCAAGCGCGCGGCCAGTCGGGATTGCAACTCTCGCAGTGCTTGCCGGTTTGCCATGCAGAAGTGTCTTTCTTCGGGGTTGGTGGTTAAGAATCTGTCAACCGAGCAGCTTTCAGCCCAACGCTTTGATTTTGGCCATTAGCTCATTGGCATCGACTGGTTTAGTGATGTAGTCGCGCGCACCTTGACGCATGCCCCAGACACGATCAGTCTCTAAGTTTTTACTGGTGCACATAATGATCGGCACATCGGCAAATGCCGGATCGCGCGAGATGGCGCGGGTGAGTTGAAAGCCGTTTTGACCAGGCATAACCACATCCATCAAAATCAACTCGGGTTTTTCTTCCGCCAATTTTTTGAATGCATCTTCTGCGTTTTCTGCACTGCGAACAGTGAAACCGTTTTTAGTCAGTAGCTCTGTGAGGTACATGGTTTCGGTTTTGGAATCGTCAACAACTAAAATTTTTTGAATCGGCATAAATGGCCTCACTTTTTCGGGTCAAGTTATCAAATCTTGCCAAACTGTTGCACGGCTTGCAACAACTGGTCTTTGGTAAAGGGTTTCGTCAAATACTCTTCGCTTCCAACCATGCGGCCACGCGCTTTGTCAAATACGCCGTCTTTGGATGAAAGCATGATGATAGGTGTACTTGCGAAATTGACGTTGCGCTTGATAATGGCGCACGTTTGATAGCCATCCAAGCGTGGCATCAAGATGTCGCAAAAAATCAGATGCGGCGCGTAATCATTGACTTTGGCCAGCGCATCGAAGCCATCTTCAGCCAACATCACTTCATGACCGCCTTGCTTGAGGAAGATTTCCGCGCTTCGGCGAATTGTGTTGCTGTCATCAATGACCAGCACTTTGACACCACTGGCTGTGCTCACTCGGGTCTCCTGCGGTTGATGATGATGGTCTTCAAAATAGTATCCACAATTGGTTACAGCGCAAGGGTAACTTAAATTTGCACCATTTCAAAATCTTCTTTGCGTGCGCCGCACTCTGGACACGTCCAATTCATGGGAACATCCGCCCAGCGTGTGCCTGCTGCAATGCCGTGATCGGCTGCACCTGCGGCTTCATCATAAATC
This sequence comes from Allobrachymonas sp., assembly GCA_012036375.1. GTDB lineage: Bacteria > Pseudomonadota > Gammaproteobacteria > Burkholderiales > Burkholderiaceae_C > JANMDU01. The sequence goes on from JAAUOI010000013.1 coordinate 14,650, forward strand.
CATCCACAGATCAAACACATCCATGTCGTATGGGCATTGCTTTGGCTCATGCTCCCCAACTTCTTTCTTAAAAATCACAATAGAATGGTTGGAGATATTTCTCCATCGGTGTTGCATTGTATCGACAGCCAGCACCACTTGGCAGCAACTGTCGCTGCTCTGGACATCAGGCAAAACCCAGCCCTTGATCGAGAGTTGACCGGCTGTAGGGATAGGTTGACCTTTCATCGGCTATTGTGCAGTTTTATTCATCTGAGTTAAAAATCTTCATGTCCTCCTCTTCAGAAATTCTGTCCCATACACCTGAAGACGATGAGGACGACGACTCCCCTGTTTTGCTGATGAGCTTTAATGCCGCCGATCCTACCGGCGCAGGCGGCTTAGCTGCTGACTTGGTGGCCAGCAGCTCCTGCGGTGGCTTTGTATTGCCTATTACCACGGGCATTTTGGTGCGTGACAGCACCACCCTGTTTGACTATGTGGAAATTGACTCTGACGCCGTCGAAGAACAAGCCCGCAGCGTGCTACAGGACATGGAGGTCGATGTGATCAAGGTGGGCTTTGGCGGCTCGCCTGAATCCTTGGCCGTGGTGGCTGAAATTACGGCCGATTACGAAGAAATTCCCGTCATCACTCAGGCCACGCCAATTTCGTGGTGGGAAAGCGACAAAATTGAATCGTATTTGGATGCGTTGACTGAGCTGATCTTGCCGCAAACTAGCGTTCTGGTCGGTAACTATGACACGCTGTGGCGCTGGCTATTGCCCGATTGGAGCAGCGACAAGCGCCCCAGTCCCCGCGATATTGCAGCCGGAGCAGCAGAGCATGGCGTGCCCTATGTTGTCATCACCAGCGCCAATACCACCTTAGAGACCACCGACACCGTCGTTGCTGCACCTGAGGCCGTACTCGCCACGATCACTTTGGATCGCTACGAGGCTAATTTCATGGGCGCAGGCGATACCTTTTCTGCTGCGCTTGCCACCTTGTTGGCCACGGGCGATGAACTGGTGGATGCTGTACGAGAGGCCAGCATCTACGTCAACCGCAGCTTAATGGCAGGGTTTGCGCCCGGCATGGGCGCTGCAATGCCAGATCGTATGTTTTGGGCGCAGGTGGCCGAGGACGATGAGCAAGAGCGAGTCGAGAGTGCTGATGAAGACCTGCTCGGCACGCCACCCAATGCCACACGTCACTAAGAGCCTGCGCCACCGAGCGACTCAAGCCCAACCTTCTCCTTACTCTATCGTTTCAACTCCCTATGGATCACAACCAAACTCTCTTTGACCGCGCCCAAAAAAGCATCCCCGGCGGGGTGAACTCCCCCGTTCGCGCCTTTCGCGCCGTAGGCGGCACGCCCCGCTTCGTCAAACGAGCCGAAGGCGCGTATTTTGGGATGCGAACAGCAAGCGCCACATTGACTACATCGGCTCTTGGGGTCCGATGATCTTGGGGCATGGCCATCCGGCCGTGGTGGAGGCCGTGCAAAAAGCTTTGAAAGATGGCTTTTCCTTTGGCGCACCCACCGAGCGTGAAGTGGAGCTGGCTGAAGAAATTTTGCGCCTGATGCCCAGCATGCAAATGGTGCGCCTCGTCTCATCCGGCACCGAAGCGGGCATGAGCGCAATCCGCTTGGCTCGCGGCGCAACCGGCCGCAGCAAGATCATCAAATTTGAAGGCTGCTACCACGGCCATGCCGATGCACTGCTCGTGAAAGCGGGCTCTGGCTTGGCCACCTTTGGCAACCCCACCAGCGCGGGCGTACCGCCTGAGGTGGTGCAGCACACTTTGGTGCTGGAATACAACAATGTGCCCCAGCTGGAAGAGGCGTTTGCCCTGCATGGCGATGAGATTGCTTGTCTGATGATCGAGGCGATTGCCGGCAACATGAATTTCGTGCGCTCCAGCCCTGAGTTTGCGAAGAAATGCCGCGAGCTGTGCACCAAGCATGGCGCTTTGCTGGCTTTTGATGAGGTGATGACGGGCTTTCGCGTAGCACTTGGCGGGGCGCAGCAAGTGCTCGGCATCGTGCCCGACATGACCGTGTTGGGCAAAGTAATTGGCGGCGGCATGCCGCTGGCCGCTTTTGGCGCAAGCCGCGAGGTGATGAGCAAGCTCTCGCCGCTGGGCCCCGTCTACCAAGCCGGCACTTTGAGCGGCAACCCGATAGCGACCGCTTGCGGTTTGGCTACATTGAAAGAAATTCAAAACCGGGTTTTTATGCGGCACTTGCAGGGCGTACACAGCACTCGTGCAAGGCATGGGCGAAGCGGCGAAAGCGGCTGGCGTGCCGTACAGCGCAGACAGCGAGGGCGGCATGTTTGGTTTTTATTTGCAGCCGAAGTTGGCGCAGAACTATGCGCAGGCCGTGCAGACGGACAGCGCCTTATTCGCTAAGTTTTTCCACGGCATGCTTGATCACGGCGTTTACTTTGCACCGGCTTTGTATGAAGCTGGCTTTGTGAGCGCTGCGCACAGCGAAGCAGATGTGCAAGAGACCTGCGCTGCGGCTCGCAAAGTGTTTGCTGGTTTGCTTTGAGTGACTTGCTTAATTTGATTGGTTTTTAAAGCGTTTTAGGCTATTAGCCGGCATAGAATATGCGCGGAGTGCTATTGAATTTATAGCATCAGTATTGATGTGCAGAAGATGGCTTTTGCCCAGAGCGGCCGCGTGGCGAAGGGGCGATTTTGCTAGCACAGGGTTAGAAAACGCTTAAAGCGTTTTCATTCGTCAACATCACGGCAAATGCCGCGTAGCTCCCGCGCAATCTGCATGAGCGCCTGCGCACAGGACGCATACAGGCCACGGAGGAGAGCACACCAAACCACCGAGAAATAAATGCACTTTCTTGGCGCGAAAATTGCTTACTTTTGATGCATTCTCGAAAAATCCACTGAATAAGCACTTTTTACGTGCAAATTCAGCCTTAAAACAGCTCATCAAAGGAAAAACTCTCCCATGGAAGCACTCAAACAGGGCGCAGACACGCTTTTTATCTTGCTCGGCGCGATCATGGTGTTGGCCATGCACGCGGGTTTTGCATTTTTAGAGCTGGGCACGGTACGGCGCAAAAATCAGGTCAATGCATTGGTGAAAATTTTGGTCGATTTTTCTGTATCGACTGTGGTGTATTTCCTTGTGGGCTATGGCGTGGCCTATGGCGTGAGCTTTTTTGTAGATGCAGAAACTTTGGCGCAGAAAAATGGCTACGACTTGGTCAAATTCTTCTTCCTCATGACTTTCGCCGCCGCAATCCCCGCCATCATTTCGGGCGGTATTGCCGAGCGTGCCAAGTTTTGGCCACAGCTCATAGCCACCGCCGTGATCGTGGGCTTTGTGTACCCGTTTTTTGAAGGCATTGTGTGGAATAGCGCCTTTGGCATTCAAGATTGGATCAAGGCCACCACCGGCGAGACCTTTCGCGATTTCGCGGGCTCCATTGTGGTGCACGCTGTGGGCGGCTGGATCGCGCTTCCAGCCGTGATTTTGCTGGGCGCTCGCAGCAACCGATATCGCAAAGACGGCACACTGGCCGCGCACCCGCCCTCCTCCATTCCCTTCCTCGCTTTGGGCGCTTGGATTTTGTGCGTGGGTTGGTTTGGATTTAATGTGATGAGCGCACAAAAGCTCGAAGGCATCAGCGGCTTGGTGGCGGTGAATTCGCTGATGGCGATGGTGGGCGGCACTCTGGCGGCACTCGCTTTAGGCAAAAACGACCCGGGCTTTGTGCACAACGGGCCTTTGGCGGGTTTGGTAGCCGTCTGTGCGGGCTCAGACATCATGCATCCGCTGGGCGCATTGGCGGTGGGCGCGATTGCGGGCGCGATCTTCGTCGTCATGTTCACGCTGACGCAGAACAAATGGAAGATTGATGACGTCCTGGGCGTGTGGCCACTGCATGGCTTGTGTGGCACTTGGGGCGGGATTGCAGCGGGCATTTTTGGCAGCAAGGCGCTGGGTGGCATGGGCGGTGTATCTTTTGCAGCTCAACTGATCGGCACGGCGATGGGCGTGGCGTGGGCACTGGTGGGCGGCTTTGTGGTGTATTACGTTTTGAAGCTGATCATGGGCTTGCGGATGACGCAGGAGGAAGAGTTTGAAGGCGCAGATTTGACGATTCACAAGATTGGCGCGACGCCAGATCGAGAAGTGAATTGGTGATTTTTTGCGCTCGTTTGCTGGCTGGAATCCCACGCCACGCACACTCTAGGAGGATTAGGAGTTTGGGCGGCAGGAAATATCACCAAATGATCATGGCTTCTCAGCGGTTGTGGCCCAAACTGACTCGAAAATACCCTCGCGACAGTCCCACGCCCTCATAGACAATCTCGGTTTACAAAATCAATGAAAAAAGCCGGGCGAACCGGCTTTCTAAGAGTGAGGTACAAACCATGCGATTTACAAAATCGCCACCTTGTCTGCCTCTTTCGCGGCATCCACTTCGGGCGATCCAGCAGGAGCGGCGGGCAAGGCGGGGGCGAGTGCTGGAATTGTGGTGGGAGCGTTCGGCGTGACCAGTGGCACATTACCGCCCAATGCCACCTGACGCAGACGCGCTTGCTCGGCCAAGACCTTGGCTGTGTAACCGCCTTCTGTGGCATCGCTGGTGGCGCCTACATATTGTCGCAAACCACCTTCGACCGAGCCTGCACGTGCGATGCACTCTTGCAGCACCTTCACACCCACGCGCAGGTTAGTTACAGGGTCAAAAGCGGCCAAATTGCCACCAAACCCTTGGTATTTGTCGGTGTGGATTTTCGTCATCACCTGCATCAAGCCCTGCGCGCCGACCGGGCTTTGGGCAAAGGGGTTAAAGCTCGACTCCACTGCCATGATGGCCAAGATCAGTGTGGGATCGAGTTTGGTTTTGTCGCCAATCTCATACGCCTCTGCCACCAACGCCCCAATCGGCTCAGGCGCGACACGGTATTTTTTGGACAGCCAGAAAGCCACAGCGGCCTGCTGTTTGGGCAAATCCTTGGGGTTGGTGGCCGTGGCGCGCTCAATCGCATCGGGCTCAATCTGCATACCCACCGTCACGGTTTGGCGCTCTTGCAGCCAGCCCAGCAGGGCAGATTCACTTTGGTGACGCAATTCGGGCTGAAGCGCCGCAGCGCCCAACACCAACGCCGCTACCATACCCACGATGGCCAAACCATTGTGGGCAATCTCAAAGCAGCCTTGCGCCACGTCTTGCGTGAACACTTTGAAGCCGCCAACTATCTTCTTCATCGCTGTCATCAGCAATTCCTTTCTACACGCGAGTCCAGGGTCTGGGTAAGAGTACGACCTGCTTGCCTCGAAAGCTAGCCGTCTGCGCACCCAAGCGCTGCTCGTTTTCACATGCGCATGAAGCGCTGCTCGTTTTGATTGGACCTGTGTCGTCGGTTGATCAGCCGTCGCCTTGTTATGTAGGCTTTGACGCGCAAATCACGAAATCTAATGTTTCCCAACAACGCCTTGCTGCCGTTCAACCGGGGGATCAATTAGGGTTGAATCGGCATCCCCGTCAGTCGGCAGATGCCGAGCATTCGGGTTGATGTTGACCTGCCCACTGTTTGCTCCGAGGCGCGGTATGTCGTTATGACAGAGCGAATTATAGGTCTGCTACATACTCGGTCAATTATGAAAAGTGGAATCCATATTCTAATTTGATGATGTAGATCATTGATCTCCGCCTAAGTACAATGGGTTT
>JAAUOI010000249.1 GCA_012036375.1 Allobrachymonas sp.
CTTTGTTTTTCGACAATCCAGTAATTGTTTTCTCGGTTTTAATTTTTGCGTTTTTCGCGTACTTTTCGCGCTTTTCGCGTTACCTAGTTCCCTGATCTCCATGAGCCTTTATACCCAACTCCAACACCGAGCCGCCGCTGGTAAACCCATCCGCATCGCCCTGATTGGCGCCGGCAAATTTGGCAGCATGTATCTTGCGCAGATTCCGCGCACGCCGGGGATTCATCTGGTGGCCGTGGCCGATTTGAATCCTGAGCAAGCGAAGAAGAATTTGCAAAATGTAGGATGGAATCCACTGCTAGCCGGCTCGAAATCTGCGCAAGATGCTCTGAAATCAGGAGCGACTTGGGTGACAGACGATTGGCAGGCCGTGGTCAGCATTCCTGAGGTGGAGATTGTGGTGGAATGCACTGGCTCACCTGTGCATGCGGTGGATCACATCTTGAAAGCATTTGAGCTGGGCAAGCATGTGGTGAACGTCACCGTGGAGGCCGATGCGTTTTGCGGGCCACTCTTGGCTCGCAAAGCGGTCGAGAAAGGCGTGATTTATTCGCTGGCCTATGGCGATCAGCCCGCGATGATTTGCGAACTGGTCGATTGGGCGCGCACTTGTGGTTTTCCAGTCGTTGCCGCAGGGCGCGGCCATAAATGGTTGCCGCATTTTTGCGAGAGCACACCTGAGACGGTGTGGGGCTACTATGGCCTCTCGCCCGAACAAGCCGTGCGAGGCGGCTTGAATCCGAAAATGTTCAACAGCTTCCTCGATGGCTCCAAGCCTTCAATTGAAAGCACGGCGGTGAGCAATGCTACCGGGCTGGCCCGTGCCGAGCAATGGGCTCTTGTATCCGCCTGCGAGTGTGGAAGATATTCCGTTTGTGACGCGCCCCATTTCTGAGGGCGGGGTGCTGGAGAAAAAAGGCATGGTGGAGGTGATTTCCAGCCTTGAGAAAGATGGCCGAAAAATTCCCTATGACATTCGCATGGGCGTGTGGGTCACGGTCGAGGCTGAAGACGATTACGTGAAAAACTGTTTCGAGGAATACAACGCGCACACCGATCCCACTGGCCGCTATTTCACGCTCTATAAACGCTGGCATTTGATTGGTTTGGAGGTGGGCATGAGTGTGGCCAGCATTGCGTTGCGGCGCGAGCCCACTGGCGTTGCGCAAGCTTGGAACGCTGATGTGGTGGCCACAGCCAAGCGCGATTTGAAGGCCGGCGAAATGCTCGATGGCGAAGGCGGCTACACCGTGTGGGGCAAGCTGCTGCCAGCTACAACGTCGAAAAAAATTGGTGGACTGCCGCTAGGCTTGGCGCACAGCGTCAAGCTTGTGCGCAACGTCAGCAAAGGGCAAGCCTTGGCGTGGGATGATGTGCAGATGCCTGATTCGCGTGCATATCAGGTGCGGCGCGAGATGGAGGCCATTTTTTAAGTGTTTTTGGCATCTAGCCGGCATGGAATGTGCGCGAAGTGCTATTGTTTTTGTAGTGATTAGGATAACTCAGTTGATTGAGTGTCTTCGTCAATGAGGGGTGTGAGGTCATGCAGATTGGATTTCTTGGCATTGGTTTGATGGGCTTGCCGATGGCGCGGCGCTTGTGTGAAGCGGGGCATGAGGTAAGGGTATGGAATCGTACCCTCGCGAAAGCGCAGCCACTTGCCGCTCATGGCGCACAGGTGATGCGTAGTGCGGCGAATGCCGTGCAAGGTGCTGAGGTTGTGATCAGTATGCTAGAAAACGGCTTGGTGACCGAGGATGTGTTGTTTACGCAAAGCGTAGCGGCGCACATGCAAAAAGCTGCATTGCTGATTGACATGAGCTCGTCTAAGCCACGCGAAGCGCGTGACCATGCCGCGCGGCTCACGGCTTTGGGTTTGCATCATTTGGATTGCCCCGTCTCGGGTGGCACGGTAGGCGCTGAAGCGGGCACTTTGGTCATGATGGCTGGAGGCACCGCAGCAGATTTCGCACGCGCACTGCCTGTGCTCCAAGTGTTCGGCCGCGCCACGCATGTGGGGCCGCATGGCGCGGGGCAGCTCACTAAGTTAGCCAATCAGATGATCGTCGGCGGCACGATTGGTGTGGTGGCTGAAGCTTTGCTTTTAGCATCACGTGGTGGCGCAGACATGGCCAAAGTGCGTGAAGCCATTGGCGGCGGCTTCGCGGAAAGCCGCATTTTGCAACTGCACGGCCAACGCATGGTGCAACGCGACTTTGCGCCGCGCGGGCGATTGGCCGTTCAACTCAAAGACATGCGCAATGCGGTGGATTGCGCCCAAGAGACGGGCATGGATGCCCCGATTGTGAGTTTTTCGAGCAACTCTACGCGCAGGCCGCAGCGCATGGCTTGGGCGAGCTCGATCACAGCGGGTTGTTTGTGGAGCTGGCTAGCCGCAACGGGATGCAGTAAAGAGATGCTGTCAAGGCTTGGAGTCAAAGCCTTGAGTCATCGCAGGAGACGTGCCTATTTTTTGAGTTGAATGAAAAAGAATTTGGGCTAAAAATCCTTTATAATCAAGCCATTACACCCCAACGGGCGTCGCCAACGTCCGTTTTTTTTTGCCCGTTTGCTTTGCAAGCGAGCTTGATTAGACCATGTCTGCCAACTTGCACACTCTCATCAGCTCAAGCGTCCAAGGCTTGGGCTTGGAGCTGGTGGAGATTGAACGCTCCGCCGGTGGGTTGCTGCGCGTGACGATTGATCATCCTTGGGAAGCTGGTCAAGAAGAGCTGCTGATCAATGTGGAAGATTGTGAGCGGGTGACGCGGCAGTTGCAGTATGTATTGGAAGTCGAAGGCGTGGATTACAAGCGCTTGGAAGTGGCTTCACCTGGCATTGATCGGCCTTTGCTGAACGAGCGCGATTTTGAGCGCTTTATGGGTGAGATGGTTGATCTCACCTTGAAAGCGCCGATTGGCTCGGATGCCACCTCAAACGGTTTGGGCGCAGTGAACGCCAACCGCAAGAAGTTTCGTGGCGCTTTGGGTAAGAGCGAATCGGGTGGCTGGCAAATCGTGTTGGAAAACGAAGCGGCCAAGCCGCTCAAGCCGGGCGCGAAAGTATCGAAGAAGAAGTTGGCGCAGCCGGCTTTGGTGATGGGTTTTGTGCTGGACGAGCTGAGTGTTGCTCGGCTGGCGCCGATTGTGGATTTCAAAGGCCGGCGCAAAGGTGCGCCGGCTGATGGCAATGAATTGAACTGATGACAACAGGAGTGCTCCGATGAACCGTGAAATGTTGATGCTGGTGGAAGCAATTTCCCGCGAAAAAAATGTGGACAGCGAAACCGTGTTTGCTGCGCTGGAGGCGGCGCTTGCGCAGGCCAGCAAAAAAATCTACCAAAACGAAGGCCACGGCGAGGTAGAAATTCGCGTGAGCATGGAGCGCGAGACAGGCGATTATGAAACCTTCCGCCGCTGGCTCGTCGTGCCTGATGATGCGGGTTTGCAAAACCCGGATGCCGAAGAAATGCTGATGGATGCGCTTGATCGCGTCACCGATGTGGAGCCTGGCGACTATATCGAAGAGCAGGTGGAGTCGGTGCCGATTGGCCGCATTGGTGCGCAAGCGGCCAAGCAAGTGATTTTGCAGAAAATCCGCGATGCCGAGCGCGAGATTTTGCTCAATGATTTCATGAGCCGTGGCGATAAGATTTTTGTGGGCACGGTCAAGCGCGCTGACAAAGAAGGTTTGATCGTGGAGAGCGGTCGTGTCGAAGGGCGCTTGAAGCGCTCAGACATGATTTCTAAAGAAAACTTGCGCACCGGTGATCGCGTTCGCGCATGATCATGGAAGTCAATACCGAGTTGCGCGGCGCACCCATCATCCTCTCGCGCAGTGCGCCTGAATTCATGATTGAGCTGTTTCGCAATGAAGTACCTGAGATTGAGCAAGGCTTGCTTGAGATTAAGTCTTGCGCACGTGATGCAGGCAGTCGTGCGAAGATCGCTGTGCTCTCGAACGACAAGCGGGTTGACCCGATTGGCACTTGCGTGGGCGTGCGTGGCTCGCGTGTGAATGCAGTGACCAATGAGCTGGGTGGCGAGCGTGTGGATATTGTGCTGTGGAGTGAAGATCCGGCGCAGTTTGTGATTGGCGCTTTGGCGCCTGCCAACGTCTCCTCCATCGTGGTGGATGAAGAAAAACATGCGATGGATGTGGTGGTCGATGAAGAGAATTTGGCGATTGCGATTGGCCGTGGCGGCCAAAACGTGCGCCTCGCGTCTGAGCTGACCGGCTGGAAGATCAACATCATGGATGCCAATGAGTCAGCCGAGAAGCAAGCTGGCGAGCAGGGCGCGATTCGCTCTGTGTTCATGAGCAAGCTGGATGTGGACGAAGAAATTGCTGACATCTTGATCGCAGAAGGCTTTACCAGTCTTGAAGAAGTGGCCTATGTGCCGCTGCAAGAAATGCTGGAGATTGAATCGTTTGATGAGGACACCGTCAATGAGCTGCGCACCCGCGCCAAAGATGCCTTGCTGACAATGGCGATTGCCAAGGAAGAGTCGGTTGAGGCGGTAAGCCAAGACCTGCGTGATTTTGAATTCAACGGCAAGCATTTGTCGGCTGATTTGATCTCCAAGCTGGCCGATGGCGGTGTGAACACCTTGGACGATTTAGCCGATTTGGCGATTGACGAGTTGACTGACATCACGGGTCAAACAGAAGATGAAGCAAAGGCGCTGATTATGAAAGCGCGTGAGCATTGGTTTGTGGGCGATAACGCCCCCGCCGCAGAGTAAGAATCATGGAGACCCCACACAATGTCCACTACCACTGTCTCCGAATTTGCCGCCGAGCTCAAGCGCCCGGTGGAAACCGTTCTTGATCAACTCAAAAGCGCCGGCGTGCCCAAAGCGGCTGCCGGCGATGTGCTCACCGATGCGGATAAGCAAAAGCTCCTAAGCTTTTTGCAGACCAGCCACGGCACCGCCAGCTCCAGCGCCACCACCACCGCCAACGATCATGCCGGCTTCGTCTGCAAGTGAAAGCTCTGGGTGCGCAAGGAAGCCAAAGGCGCCCAATCTGTAGTTTGCTGCTATGTAAACAACCTTTCCGGTATTTGCCAGCTTGTCACCTCCAAACTTGCTGTCGTGGCAGCTGCCAAATTTACCTGAATCGT
>JAAUOI010000250.1 GCA_012036375.1 Allobrachymonas sp.
AATGCCCGTGCCATCATGGGCTCCAGCCATTGTTCCAAAGCTGATATTCACGACCAATTTAGCTTGTGACTGAAGATTGGCTAACATGAAATGCAACCCCATCAAGTACGTTTACAGATAACGCGCCTCCCTGACGTATCAACAACTGTGTCTTGTCGAAGTTGCACAGTCATGACCGGAAGCGTACTTGCTGCATCGCTCTTCGAAGCCATGGGAAGCAACGTCTGCCGACTACGGTATTGCGGCGTGAATCCGCCTGCTGCGATACTTGCAACCAACGTTCCGTGACTCACAGCCGCTTGTTTAGGCTTATCAACAGTGGGCAAAAGTCTGTAACCAAAACGTGGCGGTACTGTACCGCTACTTTCATTGGTATTCTGATCCCAGCTCGCAATAAGGCGCGAGCTGCCAACGCCTAAGCATCCCGCAGTATCAATCTGATCATCAATAATCCCAGTTACCACACTTGTAGCCATGGGCACGTTTTGCATGTTTCTAAAGAATCGCCCAATAGAATTGGTTCTTTGAACAGCCCGAAAAGCCTCTAAAGGATAGAAAGCATTAGGATTAGTAGGCAATCCCATCTTGAAACGTACCACCAAATGAGTAGGTAATCGACTCAGCGCACCGCGAGAAACCCAAGCTGTGCAGAAGCGATTGGGCAAAGATCTGTAGTGGCGAGACACAAAACCTAGATGGGTCTGTCCCTGCGACTTGAACCATTGATGTAATTCCTCAGCAGTCGCTTTTGGTTGAAGTTCAATCAATGTTTGAAGATACCAATTCACATGAGGATTAGGTAAGTTCCAATATCGATACTGAGAGAGTTCGGCAAATTGCCAGTAAATATCTTTACGCGGCATGTTTACACCCATTCGCCTGAAGCTTGCTGTGCTATCCATGCTAAAGGAGCCAGTGGTTGTTGCTGGATAGCAATTACTTGATTCGCTGGTTCGTTCTGTTGGTCTGTTATCACCATATTGAAATCTTCATCCTGACCACCGAATAGATCGCTATTTACTAAATGAGTTGTGATTCCAGTATTTGGAATACCTGCTGCATGAAGAAAATAGCTTGCTAGGGCTTTAGCAAGCAACTGACCTGCATAGCTATCGATAGGAAAATGCACGCCAGCTACAGTTCTATTCACAGCTATTCGTTCGGCCTGCTTCATCAATTGATCCTTGTAAAAGGCTTGAGTAGCAGGGTCTGTACTGACAATATAGGGCAAGGTGTATGCAATCATGAATGCCTCAGTAGCGTGTCCACTAGGGAAAGAACTGTGGCTTGGAGTAGCGATGATAGGTTGAATCTCGGTGCTCATGTCCACCGGGCGTGCAACGGCCATCGCAGCTTTGAAGCGCATGCAGATGATGGATGAGAAGCCCAAGGCTAGTTCAACCATTTCAAGCGTTTTTCTACTGTGCGCCGGGTGCATGTGAACAGCTGCTGACCAAAAGGGAGTCTGCGGTTGCATCTGTGCAACTATTTCGCTAGCGCGATCTGGCCTTAGTTCAGCGTAACTAATGACTTGCTTGAGTTGTGCTTGGAAAACAAATCGTCCGGTCGGCGCATGGTCACCAAAGGTGCGCCGTGAGCCTCCAATCCAGCTTCATCATTACCCACAACAAATTTCAGACCTGAAAGCAGATCAAACAAGGCCACATTAAAGCGAAGTAAGGATTCCCAGCGCTTCAGAGAGTAATGGTCACCTACAGGCTTGTGTGGGAAGCGGTTGAACTGTCGTGCGATAGCTTGCCCTACAGTTCCATCTCTGCTTCGCATCAAGGCATCGGACAACATCGGATCAGAGCCGGGGCTTTGCGCACCGCCCCATCCGCCCCATCCGCCCCATCCGCCCCATCCACCCCATCCAGCCATAGCAGTCTCCTTTAAAGAAAAATTAAATAGGAATCCCTGCCTCACGCAGGGCATAAGCGAAATCCTGTCCAAGTACCAAATTTGCACGCCCGGTGAACGCTGCAAATAGCCAGTAGACAGTCAAACTAGGATCAAGCTTCATCAGTCGAGCAGCTGAATCTCTCGCCTGCTCGACTTGTCCCGCTAACACCAATGCAATAGTCAGTGCGCGGTGTGTAGACACATGGGTGCAATTGGAACGGAGTGACCGCTTCGCATAATCGATCGCCATGCCGTAGTTAGCAGCGGAAAGATGCACTGATGCAGCCAAGGAGTCGAAAAAATAGCGATTGGGATCGAACGGGGATAAGTTTAAAGCTTGTTGAAGCGCAGGCACCGAGCGATCATTTTCCCCTTTGAAGGCATGCAGCATAGATTTGAAAAGCCATGCCAAGCTGTCGCTTGGATTAGCATCAAGCGCCTGCTCGTATTTCACTAGCGCCCCATCAAAATCTTTCAGCAAGTTACAGCGTACAAAGCCATCAATAGATAAAGCCATTGATGAACTATCATCTAAATCAAGCGCCCGCCTAGACCTATCCAATGCTTTCGTCGCAGATTGAATTCTGTCTGACGACCACCCTTGTTCAGACTCCAGCACATACCACTTAGCAAGCCAAGCTTGTAGTTGAGCGTGACGCGGATGCCGTTCTTGCAAATACGCTAAGACTTCATAGGCACGTAAAAATCCTGGCGACTAGTTCGATGCATCAGGGCTACACCTGCCATGAGGGCATGAGCACTTTCCAATTTCGGTAAGGGTTGGGTTTTGGCTCGCCTAATTTCTGCATTTCGCATCGAGGACAACAAGTCGGAAGCCATCTCTAGCAAGACAGGACAATCGACTGCCAGCAATTCATCCATACTAAGGCTGTACCGTTTGTTGAGCACGACGGTATCCTTAGGAGCATCTATCAACTCGTTGCTAACAAGTAACTTTCCGGAAAGGATCCAACATTGGGTGGTAATCAAATAATCTGCCTGCAAAAAAGCAGCAAGTTTTGATGTACTCCAATTGCGCTGGCTCACTGAGTTTGCCGTTAGCCTAGAAATTAGACGCAATTCCTGAGTTTTACTCAGATGAGAAATCAAACCGTCTGCAAGAGCATCTCCGGCTACTCTCAGAATAACTTCTTGCGAGGATGCAAACGGCAATACAGCAACTGTAATGGGTTGTACGTCCAAGTTGACATGGCTTTTCAGTTGCTTAAGGTTGAGAAACTCTAGTGAATTAGTCTGCACCCGATACACCCTCTGCGGCTCGCTCAAGTGCTTCAAATAGCACTCGCCCATGTCCTCAATCTGCCCGTCCAAACTATCGGTCAAATGATCGCGCACTTCAGGGGTGACGATGATTTCGCCGGGGCCGGCTAGTGTGGTGATTCTTGCGGCGAGGTTGACGCCGTGGCCGTAGAGATCGTGGGCGTCGCGGCGGGCTTCGGTTTGGTGGATGCCGATGCGCAGGTGCATTTGGCGCTCGGGAGCGAAGCCATCGTTGCCTTCAGAAGCTATCTTTTGCATAGCATTCGCCGCAGCAATTGCGCCGGGAGCAGCCTGAAATTCCATCATGAGGCCATCGCCCGTGCTTTTGATGACTTCGCCGCCGTGCTCGGGTGCAATGCGGCTGCGCACGGCGGCTGCGAATTGGCTCCAGCGGGTAATGGCGTTGTCTTCATCGTGCTCCATCCAGCGCACGGATTCGACCACATCACACACCAAAACCACGCGCTGAGAGCGCGGCAAAAGGCTGTAGATGTCAAACGCTACAGAGCTGGGCTCGGGCACTGCGCTGGGCGATTCCGTGTTACTGTTTTGTTGGCTCATGCTAAGGGCTGCACGATGATGCGTCGTCCCTTATTCTGTGGAGGAAATGGCTACAAAGCCAGCATTTTGTGATGCACTGATACGCCTTGTTGCTTTTTAGTAAAAAAGTGCTCTGATCTCATCAGAACTGATGAGGCGACAAACCACAAAACCTATGCTATTCGTACCGCAGCGCCTGAATCGGCAGCAGCTTAGAAGCCCTTCTCGCCGGATAAAACCCAAAAAACACGCCCACGAAGGCAGAAAAGCCGACTGCGAGCAAGATGGAGCCTGCTGTCATGCTCACTTGCCAGCCGGCGAAGTTGCCTACCGCCCAAGTCGCTATTGCACCAATCGCCACGCCAATCGCGCCGCCGATGATGGAGAGGGTGACGGCCTCAATCAGGAATTGGGCGAGGATGTCTTTGCCCCTTGCGCCGACGCCATGCGCAGGCCGATTTCTCGGGTGCGCTCGGTGACGCTGACGAGCATGATGTTCATGATGCCGATGCCGCCGATGATGAGGCTGATGCCAGCGACTGCGGCGAGCAAGAGCGTCATGATGCGGCTGCTGGCCTCTTGCGCTTGCAGCATTTCGGTGAGGTTGCGCACTGAAAATGGATCATCCGCGCCCGGCTGCACTTTGAAGCGCTGGCGCAGCAGGTCTTTGATGTTGTCTTCAGCCACTTTCATGCTCTGGCCTTCTTTGACTTTGACGCTGATCGAGCCTATGCGCTTGAGCTTGCCGGGCGTGCCGCCTTGGATGCGGTTGCGATAGGTGGAAATCGGCACCATCACCACATCGTCTTGATCTTGGCCGAGAGAATTTTGGCCTTTGCTGGCCAACACGCCAATGATCGTCACCGGCACTTTTTTCACGCGAATCGTTTGGTCAATCGGATCGGCATCGCCAAAGAGCTGCTGCGCTACAGTCGTGCCGATGATGGCCACTTTGGCCGAGCCTTGAATCTCGGCCGCTTCAAACAAGCGCCCGCTGGCGAGAGGCCAATCGCGCGCTTCCATGTAGTCATTCGTCGTGCCGAAAATCGAGCTGCTCCAATTGGTGTTGCCAAACACCAGCTGCGCCCCGGTGCGCATGCTGGGCGCAGCCACCTGCACCTCGGGTACATCTTTGGCAATGGCCAGCGCATCTTCTTCCGTGAGCGCCTGCCCCGTTTGCGCACCCAGCCGCACGCCGCCAGCAGTCATGCCGCCGGGAATCACGAGCATGACATTCGAGCCCAGCCCCTTGAGCTGTTCCTGCACCCGATTCGTTGCGCCCTGCCCCACAGCAATCATCGTGATCACCGCGCCCACGCCGATGATGATGCCCAGCATGGTGAGCATGCTGCGCAGCTTGTTGGCGGCGAGAGTGCGAAGTGCAGAACGCAGGG
>JAAUOI010000251.1 GCA_012036375.1 Allobrachymonas sp.
AGCACGCTGTGCAACGCGTCGCGCAACAGGCGCGTCAGCTGCTGGGCTCTATCGCCGCTGCCAGCCAACGTGCCGCTGGCATTGGTTTTGCGCGGCATCGATCAAAGGCAACACCAAAAGCTTCGCGATCCAGAGCCGCAACAGCACTGCGACCCTGGCTCACATCCGTAGCTTGCCAAAACCTGCAATCGATTGCGCCACATCGCGAACAGCCCGTTTGATGACCCAAGCCTTCCAGAAAATCACGACCCAACTGGCGATGCTCATCGCCAAGAGCAGAAAAGCAATGAATTTACCAACACCATCACTTTGTTTGAGGAAATCAAGTGCATCCATCGTTGCCCTACTGTTTTATTGGTTCAAGCCTAAGACATCAAACATATCAAACATGCCGCTGTTTTTGCCTGCGAGGAAGCGCACAGCGCGTAAAGCGCCATCGGCATAGCCTTGCCGTGTGGAAGACTTGTGCGTGATTTCAATGCGCTCGCCAATACCAGCAAACATCACGGTGTGGTCGCCCACCACATCGCCACCACGAATGGCAGAAAAGCCAATCGCCAGTGGATCGCGTGCACCGGTGATGCCCTCGCGTGTGAACACCGCGTGGCCTTTCAAATCGCGACCCAACGCATGGCAATCACCTCGCCCATTTTGAGCGCCGTGCCGGAGGGCGCGTCTACTTTGTGGCGATGGTGCGTTTCAATCACTTCAATGTCGTAACCACTGGAAAGCGATTTGGCGGCCAACTCCAACAACTTTAAAGTCACGTTCACACCCACACTCATATTGGGCGCGAGCATGATGGCGATGTCTTTCGATGCAGCCTGCAGCTCTTTTTTCTGCTCGTCAGAAAAACCTGTGGTGCCGATCACCATATTCACACCCAGCCGGCGGCATTGCGCAAGATGCGCCATCGTGCCTTCGGGGCGGGTAAAGTCAATCAAGGCATGGCAGCCCTTCAAAGCATGTGCCACGTCATGCGTGATGGTGATGCCGCTGGCAGTGCCAAGAAAGCCGCTGGCATCTAAACCGATGCCAGCGCTCCCCGGCACATCCAAAGCGCCGCCTAAACGGCAATCTTGCGCCTGTGTCACTGCTTCGATCAACATGCGCCCCATTCGGCCGCCTGCTCCTGCGATCCCAACGATATGTTGTGTCATAGCATCTCGCTTTAGCGGGCAGGCGTGAAGAATTCGCGCTCAATCAACCAACGGCCATCGCGCTTGACGAGGAACATCGCCTTGGTGCCAATTTCTTGAAAAACATCGGAGTCGTAATCTTGGCGGAATACGAGACGCGCCTCCGTCGGCGAGACCATGCGCACACGTACATCCAGTACTGCCAGAGAAATTCGCGAACGCCCTTCAATGCGACTCCTGCGCAGCGTTTCCCATTCAGCACGGGTTTCAGACGTGCCTTTGAAATCGGGCAGGTAATGAGAGAAATAGGCCGCTGCGTTGCGAGATTGCCAATCACTGGTCCAGCGGTTGAGGAAAATGGTGATCTCTGGATCAGCATTGGCCAAGGTGCTGGCTGATGGAGCGGGAGGGGGCAGGGGTGGCGGCGAGGTGGGTTGTGCCGTTGGCGCTGAAGCAGCTGGTGCTGGGCGAACTACAGGCGCTACAGCTGCAGGGACAGGGGCAGAAACCGAGGCGACAGCCACAGGCGCAGTGACCGCTGGCGCAGGTACTGCAATCGAAGCCGGCGCTGGCGACTGAGGCGCGGCAGCAGGAACTACGGCCGCGACTGGGGTTACTGGTGCGGGGGCGGGGGTAGGACTTTGCGCTACAGGTGCGGGTGCGGGTGCGTTTGTTGGTGGAGAGCTTGCTACGGGTGGGACAGCGGGTGCGACCACTGTGGGCGCTGGAGCTTGCGTAGATGCGCCCGAGCCAGCGACCGTCAGCAAAGGCGCTTGCGCCGTCAAAACTGGTGCTTGCGCCACAGTTGCGCCCGCACTGCTCGGACGCGCACTGCTGCTTGCCGCCACTGCTCGCTGCGTGCTGGCATCCCAAGCCGAGGTGATCGCGCCGGGCGCTTCAAGGGGTGGATAATTGGTAGAAGATGCTACTGAAACAGGAGCATTCGGCGCAGAATTGATGCCGGCTACGCTCGCATTTTGTGCTGAATTTGCTGCTGCTTGCACACCAAATTCACGCAACACTTCGGGCGGCACTTCTAGCAGCGGCACTTTGCCCAGTGTGCGCCCCTCAGACAAAGAGGCCACAAAATCTTGCTCGGTGGGCAGCTCATCGCTTTCCACTTTCGCCAATTCATCGCCTTTGAAGAACACGGTCAATTTACGCTGCTGAGGTTCTTGGCCTTGGCGCAAAATCGTGAATGCGTAATCCCAACGGTCAGCATGGAAGGCACTGGCAATCAGCGGCGATCCCAAAATATCGCGCACTTGCTGGCGCGGCATACCCGGCTGCAAGGCTTCTTTTGCTCTTTGGAGACAAAGTTGCCCTGCACTACCTCCACTTTATAGGGCGTGACCAAACCGCTAAGGCGGCCAGTGGCATTGTTGAACGTAGAACAAGCTGCCAAGCTCAAACAAGCGGCAGCAAGACAAGACAATCGAGAGACAAAAGACAAGGGCATAGCAAACAGTCTGGGTGGCTTGAGACACACCCTTCAGACGCAAAAGGTTATGATCAAACCATTGTAGCGGCTTGGCTTGCAAGCTTTCTCGCAATCGCCCACCACCTCGTCCGCAATTGACCATGACTACCATCGACGAACTCAAAAATACCGGCCTCAAAGCCACCCTGCCGCGCTTGAAAATCATGCAGATTTTCCAAGGCGGCGAGCAGCGGCACATGACGGCGGAGGATGTGTACCGCGTGCTGCTCAATGAGCGCACCGACATTGGCTTGGCCACGGTCTATCGCGTGCTCACGCAATTTGAGCAAGCAGGGCTGCTCACGCGCAGCAATTTTGAGAGTGGTAAAGCGGTGTATGAGCTGAACGAAGGCACGCACCACGACCATTTGGTCTGCCTCGACTGCGGGCGGGTGGAAGAGTTTCACGACCCCGAGATTGAAAAACGGCAAACCGCCGTGGCTCAAACCAAAGGCTTCACGCTCGAAGAGCACGCGCTGTCGCTGTATGCGCGTTGCACCAAAGACAAGTGTCCGCATCGCGCCACGGGCTCGCCCGTGTTGGGTAAAACCATCTGATTTTCAAGCAAAAATGAGCTTTCCCCGGCACAGAATATGCGCGAAATGCTCATTTTTTATAGCATCTGACGGAGCAGTCGATGCCTAGCAAAACATCCACCACCCCAGCTTTTGCCGAAGCCACACTTGCTCCGCCGATTCGGCCAGCCGTATTGCGCCCTGATGTGAAATTTCTGCTCTCGCATCCGGCGCATTTCATGGCGTTGGGCGCAGGTTCTGGCTTATCGCGCATCGCGCCCGGCACGGTGGGCACGCTCTGGGCATGGGCAGCATTTGCGGTCATGCAACTGTATTTATCTGCAACGCAAATGGGTCTGGTGATCGTGGCGAGTGCGCTGATCGGCTGGTGGGCTTGCACCGTGACTGCGGCGCATCTGCGCGTGCTCGATCCGGGTGCCATTGTGTGGGATGAAGTGGTGGCGTTTTGGATCGTGCTCTGGCTCATCACGCCGGCTGGTTTCGTCGCTCAACTGGCTGCTTTTGCCCTGTTTCGCTTCTTCGATGCCGTCAAGCCCGGCCCGGTGGCTTGGGCGGATGATTTGTTTCATGGCTTTGGCTGGAAAGGCGGCTTGGGCATCATGCTGGATGATTTGGTGGCAGCAGCGTGCACGCTGCTCGTGATCGCCATGTGGAGGTTTTGATGCTACAAAATAATGAGCACTCGACGCATTATTCATACCGGCTATTGGCCGATTTCCTTGTAAAAAACGAGTTAAAACTCGCCACAGCTGAAAGCTGCACGGGTGGCATGATCTCAGCCGCTTGCACGGATTTAGCCGGCTCGTCAGACTGGTTCGAGCGTGGCTTTGTGACGTATTCCAACGCCGCCAAAACTGAGCTGCTCGGCGTGGATGCCGCGCTGATCGAAGCACATGGCGCAGTGAGCGAACCTGTGGCGCGCGCGATGGCGTTTGGCGCGATTCGCCATTCCAACGCTCAGGTGAGCCTTGCCGTCACCGGCATCGCAGGGCCTTCAGGCGGGAGCGCCGCCAAACCCGTGGGCACGGTATGGTTTGGCTTTTCTGTGCAAGGCAGTTTGCACAGCGAGTTGCAACGCTTTGATGGCGACCGCGCCGCTGTGCGGGCGCAGGCCTGTCATCATGCGCTGGCACGCCTGTGGGCGCTGCTTCAAACAGATTAACCACGCGGAGGTTTTTATGAGTCAAGCCACCATCACCGAGCTGTACAGCGCCTTTGCCGCGCTGGACACACAGCGAATGGCCCGGTGCTATGCCAGCAACGCGACCTTTGAAGACGAGGCGTTTTCGCTCAAGGGCCAAGCCGAGATCATGGGCATGTGGGGCATGCTGTGTGATGCGGTCCAAGCCAAAGGGCGCGATCAATGGAAGCTCATGTTTTCTGATGTGAAGACGAATGGCAACACAGGTTCGGCGCATTGGGAGCCGATTTATCTCTTCAGCGCCACGGGGCGCATCGTGCACAACATCATCGATGCAGATTTCACCTTCAATGAACAAGGTTTGATCCTCACGCACCGGGATCGCTTTGACTTTTGGCGCTGGTCTCGCCAAGCCTTGGGTGCGCCGGGTTTGCTGCTGGGCTGGAGTCCGTTTTTACGCAGCAAAGTGCGCCAGCAAGCGAATGCCAATTTGCGCAAGTATTTGAAAGCGAAGGGTGCGGCATGAGCTGGTTTGCAGGCTTTGAACAGCGGCAGTGGCAAGTGGGCGATGTGACGATTGCTGGGCGCATCGGCGGCAATCGCAGCCAACCTGCCCTGCTGCTCATCCACGGTTTTCCGCAAAGTCATGTGATGTGGCAGCGCGTGGCAGCAAAGCTTGCGCAAGATTTTTTTATCGTCATGCCGGATCTGCGCGGCTACGGCGATTCGAGCAAACTGCCTGCTTCTAGCGATCATGCCCAAGCGAGCAAGCGCGCGATGGCG
>JAAUOI010000252.1 GCA_012036375.1 Allobrachymonas sp.
AGCCCTGCCCAAATTTCCCGGTGCTGCATGTGGCCAGCCACTTCCAGTTCACCCCGGGCTCTGAGCATCAGTCTTACCTGGTGATGGGAGACAGCTCCAAGCTGAGTTTGGCGGATTTGAAGGACATGGATTTCACGGAGCGTTCAGTTGCTCACCTTAAGCGCCTGCGACACCGCCTCAGGCGGCGGCAGGAATGAGCGCGGCAGCGAAGTAGAAGGCTTGGGCGCTGCGGTGCAGCTGGCAGGGGCAAGAGCTGTGTTAGCAACCCTGTGGCCGGTGGCAGACCAAAGCACAGCCACTTTGATGCAGCGCTTCTATGCGATCCGAAGCCAAGACACGATGAGCACGGCCCTGGCCATTCAGCAAGCGCAGCTGGAGATGCTGCAAGGCAAGGGGGCGGCGGGGGTGCAGGCCAATAGCCAGATTGCCGCCAAAGCTGAGCAAGCCCAAGTTGCAGGCCTGCCCAGACTGCGGCCCTACCAAGCCGATCCCGACAAGCCGTTTGCTCATCCTTACTTCTGGGCACCTTTTATTTTGATGGGCAATTGGCTGTGAGGGCTGATTTCGAAATTTCAAGAACACAGGTTGTTTTCCGCTTTTTTAAAAATTCACAACATCAATCTACTGGCCTGACAAAAGCGTTCACATCACGTCTTATTTAGTATTCTGGAATCTAAAGTTTTTTTTGAAAGGTTTGATATGGGTGCTTCTTTTTTATTCTTTGCCGTCAAAGCGGAAACTGGTGAACCGGTGAAATGCGAGGTGCATTTGGGTGGGAAATTTCGCGGATACACACCTGATCGCAGCAATCAGTATTTGGATGTAGAGACTGAAATGTCGGGAAGTTTTAGTTGGTATGCCAAGCGCAATGGAAGCAAGGTAGCCTATGGCGAATCAAGAGGCGGCAAAATTAAGATCGTGGTGTGACACATGACTTTTAAAGACTTTGCAATCAATTATCTGAATCCGTTTTATCTGTTTCAGCGGTTTTGGTTACTTTGTGCAGCAGGCGGATGTCTGGCGTTTAGCTTGGGCGCTTTTTCGCCGGTGCAATCCAAGCTGCTCTTAATTGTGCTGGTCGCAATTGGCTCTACAGTGGCGATCCGGCGTAGTTTACGCAACTACCCTATTCTGGCAAATATAGTGATGCCTTTTGTGATGGTGTGCGTAGGTGTTGGCCTGCTATCGACTCAAACTTTAAATCACTCCTGGCCACTGCTAGTGACTTGCATCTTTTGGTCCACGGCTTGCTTGCTCGCATGGAATGCGATTCGCCCTTGGGGTGGGGGTATTTCGATGCGTGACTTGGGTCAAAAGTCTGAAGTCACAGCAGGATTGAGACGGTTTAGAGTTGGGCTGAAACCGCTATGCAGCCTTTGGTCCATCGCTTTATTGAGCTAGATCTTTGGCTTCAAGTTACTTTTTTTTTGCTTACGTTGCTGCTCATCGTATTTGCAGTAATAATTTTTCTAAACTTATTCACTTTCACTCTTGGGCTACTAAAAAACGGGTGCTGATAGGCACATAGCAAGGCAAGAGGGATTTGCCTTGATCGGTTTTGGTATTGCTATGGGCGCTCTCGGCATTACCCTGGTAATGTTGCCATATTTATTGCCCGAAATTTCGGGGATTCACATTACCAATGCGCTGTATCACGCACGTGTTGCAAGTCTCGGTGCGTTCGTAGCAGGCCTTTATTTTCTGAGCGAGGGAGTAGGCGCTGTACTCTTCAGTCGAAGTAGCGTTGGCGTGTTGATGCTGATTTGGGCGATGATCGTGTGGACAGGGTGGCGCATCACAGCTGTTTTTCTTTGAAAGCCTCATGAAAATTCTTGGCCTATTTGAAGGTTTACAAAGTGAAATTCTTTGCATGCATACCGCTCTGTCATTTTGAGGTACTGTCAGATTTTTTCTTGCATGATCAACAGTTACGTCGAATCGCCCGCTTCGCAAGTCGCGCTAAACGCATCAAAGCTCGCTGGCTCAGGCTCAAGTTTTGTTCATGCTCAAGCCATTCCTCATGGCTGCCCAAAATAAGCTTACGACTGATGTGGGCTGCTCCTGCGAGCTTCGCTCAAAAGCGAGGGCAATTTAAATGCGCTGAGCTCCTGATCGAGCAAACTATTCAAATTTAGAAAGTGATGCGTGAGAGCGCAAAACTATAGCGAGCGTGTTAATTCGGCACTATACTGAAGGTGTCTAATTACTCGCAAATGCGAAATGACATAAACCGCAGGAAGAGGTGGTTCGACGGCTTTGAACAGTTTTATCCCGAAAGATAATTGAAGCTCTGACGTGGGTGTGTTGCGTCGGGAGCGCTGGGTTGATGGTATCTGGTTTTGCTTGAATTATTTCTTTGAAGATGGGGGTGGCGCGTGGGGTGGGCAAGCCTGTTTGTCCACAGCGCGAGAGGCTCATCGCTAGTCGCTCTTGGTTGTTGCTGTGGGCAAATGTTGGCTTGTCCACGCCTTCAAGCGCAGGGGGAAGGCTTTCCCCCTCGTTCGTGTGCCAGCCTCGTTTGATTGACATGACTTCAGGCCGCCTTGCGCTCAAGGCTTGGCAGTAGCTGGGCATACGCCTCATCGGGCGTTTGATCGCCAAGGCTCGAATGCGTGCGCGCGCTGTTGTACCAGCGCAGATACTTGCCCACCTTCTCGCTGGCCTCCCGCACGTTGGCATAGATGTGCTTGTAGACATGCTCGTACTTGAGCGTGCGCCACACCCGCTCCATGAAGACGTTGTCTCTCCACGCGCCCCTGCCGTCCATCGACAGTTGGCAGCCGCGTTTGAGTACCGCCTGCGTAAACTCAGAGGCCGTAAACTGGCTGCCTTGGTCGGTGTTGACGATCTCTGGCACGCCAAATCTCCTGAAGGCTTGTTCGATGACTTCTACCGCATGGCATGCCTCTAAGGTGCTCGCTACTTTGTGGGCGAGCACCTTACGGCTGGCCACGTCGATCACCGCCAGCAGATACACGAAACCGCGTGCCATCGGGATGTAGGTGGTATCCAGCGCCCAGACTTGGTTGGCCCGCTCAATAGCTATGCCACGCAGCAAATACGGGTAGATGATGTGGCCGGGCGCTGGGAGGCTGGTGGCGCTGCCCGGCTGCGGGCACATGGCGCGGATGCCCATGCGATGCATGAGTGTGCGAACGTGCAGTCGCCCCACCTCGTAGCCCAGTCGGTGCAATTGCGAGAGCAACTGGCGTTGACCCATGAAGGGGTGTACCAGATGTAGTTTGGCCATAACTTTCATGAGATCGAGATCGGCCTGTGGTGTGGGCGCTGGTAAGTAGTACACCGTGCCTCTGCTGATGCCTAAAGCCTTGGCCTGGCCGCTGATGGAGAGTTTGGAGGTGGGATTGATCATTTCCTTGCGCTCAGCAATCCCGCTTTGGTGAGCGCACGTTCTAAAAAATCATTCTCCAGCGTCAATCGCCCGATCTTGGCTTCCATGGCGGTGGTGTCCACTTCTTTGACGACCGGGCCGCCGAACACGCCTTTAGCGCCAGCGATGAGCTGCTGCTTCCAGTCGTTGATCTGGTTGGCGTGCAGGTCGTGCTCTTGGCATAGTTGGGCTTGTGTCTTGATGCCGCTCAAGGCCTCCAAGGCGATGCGGGCTTTAAATTCTGGGCTGTGCATGCGCCTTATTCTGCGCGCTACCGTGGCTTTCTTCTTCAATCTCATGGCAATCTTTCTTAACGCCGATTCGGTGATCGGCAAAATGCCAGAGTTTCAACTATCTCAACTGTTCAGATTTGTCGAACCACTTCTCCACTTTGGCACCGGGTGCTTTGTCGATCAAAGCTTGAGCGGCTTTGGGTGTGGTCATTTGATCTAAGCTGCCTACTATAAAAAGAATAGCACTCTGCGCATATTCCATGCAGGCTAGATAGCGATTTAATGCTAAAAATGCGCCTTCATAGCTATCGCACGCCTTGAAGCCTGTGTAAAACACGTTTTCCTTCGTATTGCTCGCTAAAACTCTGCGCATCAGCGCACGCGAGCCGCCATAGAGCCATGTGCCGGGACCGAGTGCCGAGGGCGGCGGGGCGATGGTGCTGTGGCTAAAGGTGTTGACCATCTCAATCGCCTTCATCGGTTGATTCAGTGAAGCATCAAGCAACGCGGGCGACACCTTCATCGGAAACGCCGTGCCCACCAGCGCGAGCTGGCTCACGCGCTCGGGCGCGAGGCTGGCCGCATGCAGCGCAATCAAGCTGCCCCAGCTGTGGCCAATCAGCGCCGCTTTTTGCACGCCCGCTGCATCTATGAGCTTCAACACAAACTCCGCCGCTTCTTCCACCGTCTTGGGGCAATCGCCTTCGCTCTTGCCATGCCCCGGCAAATCCACCGCGAGCACATTAAACCCATGATGCGCCAAGTAGCGCGTCTGCAAAATCCACACGCTGTGATCATTGAGCACGCCGTGGATGAACATGAGAGTTGGCTTGGTGGGATCAAAGGGCTTGCCGCCTGTGTAGGCGTAGATCGAAGTGTTTTGAACAGTGATTTTCATGATGCAGACAAAAGAAGGGCGCTATGAGAGAATTTACAGCATTCCCACCCCCAGTGAGCCCGCCATGCAAACCGACGTTTTAGAGCATCACATTCTCGATCGTCCCCCGCAGGATCGCGCTCGCATTCTTGAGAAATTGATTGCGAGTTTGGATGAAGATGAGCAACTCGCAGCTGCTTGGGCTAACGAAGCGATGCGCCGCGATGAAGCCGCAGATCGTGATCCTTCTTTATTAATCCCCGCTGAAGAGGTCTTTGCACGGGCGAGGGCGCTGCTCTCATGAAGCTGGTTTTTCAAACCCAATCCGGCTATTGGCAAAAACGAAAATAAATCACTGATCCGCAATCAAGCGCTTGCCCAAGCTCACGACATCATCCTGTCCATAGCCCAAGCTTTCGTAAAACGCTACCGCACGGTTCACGTCAGGTGTGAACAGCACCACATGGCCAATCTCCATCGGTTGGGCGCGCTCATACACTGGCGATGGTGTATTGATGCGTGCCGTCTGCCCCCACACGTTGCTGGGCGAGCCTTGCACGGTTACGGCGCGCT
>JAAUOI010000253.1 GCA_012036375.1 Allobrachymonas sp.
AAACCAAGAGATAGAACCAAAAAATTGTGCTGAGAATCAAGGTTTTTAATTTTTGCGTTTTTCGCGCCCTTTCGCGCTTTTCGCGTTACCTAGACTTCTCTATCGGAGGCCGCATTCCCCAAGCCGCCACCAGCCAGAGCGCCATCAGCGCAAAGCAGCCCACAAACAGCACATCAAACCCATAATTTTTAGCCAGCCACCCGCCACCAAAACCGCCCACGAAAAAGCCCAGCGATTGCACGGTGTTGTAAACCCCCAGCGCTGCACCGCGAGCATGCGCAGGCGCCACGCGCGAAGCAAGAGAAGGCTGAGAAGCTTCCAGCACGTTGAAGCCCACAAAAAATACGAACAGCAATGCCCCCAACAGCCAAATGCTAGCGCTTTGCTTGAGCGACCACCACAGCGCGAGTTGAACCAAGGCAATCAGCCCCACGCTGCCCAAAAACGCCAGTTTGAGCTGCCCGCGCCGCTCCAGCCAAAATAGCCCACCCATCAGCGCGAACGACAGGCTGACCGCCGGCAAATACACCTGCCAATGCGCAGCTTTGTCTAATCCCGCCTGCACCAGCATCACAGGAATGGCCACCCACATCGCCAACTGCACCGCATGCAAGATGAATGCGCCCAAATCCAGCCGCAGCAAGTCCGCATGCGTGAGCACCTCGCGCAAGCCATTGAGGCGGCTGCCCGGAAGTGAAGTGAGTGCCTGCTCGGGTGGCGTGCCCCACACCACAACAGCCATGCAGCCAATCACCAAAACACCTGTGAGTGCGAACAGGCCGCTCAACCCAATCTGCCCAGCCAGCCAAGGTGCCAGCACCAGCGAGAGCGCAAACATCAGCCCAATGCTCGCGCCCACCAGCGCCATCGCCTTGGTGCGCACTGCATCGCGCGTCATGTCCGCCAAGAGCGCCGTCACTGCCGCCGAAATGGCGCCCGCGCCTTGCAGCGAGCGCCCGGCAATCAGCATCGGCAGTGTCGTCGCAGCCGCTGCCAAAAAACTGCCGGCAGCAAAAATCACCAAGCCAATCAAGATCACTTTCTTGCGCCCAAAGCGATCCGAAGCCATGCCAAACGGAATCTGCAACACGCCCTGCGTCAGCCCATAAATCCCCATCGCCAGCCCCACCAGCGCCGCATCATCGCCCCCCGGATATTTGCCTGCCTCCAGCGCAAACACCGGCAATACCAAAAACAAGCCCAGCATTCGCATCGCAAAAATGCTCGCCAACGATAAAGCCGCCTGCCGCTCGGCGGGGAGCATGGTGGTGGAATCAGTTTGAGAAGGCAACACAGCAGACATAAGGTCGCTATTGTCGTGCATAGCATGCGAAATCACGGCCGAGTTATGATACTCGGTTGACTTTTTGAAACTGAGCACACGTGAATTCCTCCTCTGACAACGCGCTTGACGGCAAGTATCTTGGCCAAGCTTTGCACACGCACATCAGCATCCGTGGGGCGCGGACGCATAACCTGAAAAATGTTGATCTGGATATTCCGCGCAACCAACTGGTGGTGATCACCGGCCTGTCGGGCTCGGGCAAATCCTCGCTCGCGTTTGACACGCTGTATGCCGAGGGGCAGCGGCGCTATGTGGAAAGCTTGTCGGCCTATGCGCGGCAGTTTTTGCAGTTGATGGACAAGCCGGATGTGGATGTGATTGAGGGTCTGTCGCCAGCCATTTCGATTGAGCAAAAAGCCACCAGCCACAACCCGCGCTCGACTGTGGGCACCGTCACGGAGATTCACGACTATTTGCGTCTCTTGTTTGCCCGCGCCGGCACGCCTTATTGCCCGGATCATTTGCTGCCGCTGCAATCGCAAACGGTCTCGCAAATGGTCGATGCAGTGCTCGCTTGGCCGCAAGATGCCAAAGTGATGATCCTCGCGCCGATTGCGCGGGAGAAAAAAGGCGAGTTCTTAGACGTGTTTGCCGACATGCAAGCCCAGGGCTATGTGCGCTTTCGGGTGGACGGGCAGATGCTGGAGTTTGACCAAATCCCCAAACTCAAGAAGACTGAAAAGCACGATATTGATGTGGTGATTGACCGGCTCAAGGTCAAACCGGAGATGAAGCAGCGCCTAGCCGAGAGCTTTGAGGCGGCGCTTCGTTTGGCGGAAGGGCGTGCGATTGCGCTTAATTTGGACTATGCTATTGATAGCACTTCGCGCAGTATTCATGCCGGCAAGAACCCTAAAACGCATGAAAACTCGCTGGAAATGAGCAGTGGTTCAATGCCAAGTTTGCCTGCCCCGTCTGTGGCTTTACCGTGCCTGAACTGGAGCCGCGCTTGTTTTCGTTCAACTCGCCGGTGGGCGCGTGTGAGACTTGCGATGGCATTGGGAATATGGAGTTTTTCGATCCGAGCCGCGTGGTGGCCTTCCCCACGCTCTCGCTGGCCAGTGGCGCGATCAAAGGCTGGGATCGGCGCAGCGTGTATTACTTTGCGATGCTCGATTGCGTGGCCAAGCATTACAAGATCGACATTGAAAAGCCGTTTGAAGAGCTGCCCGCTCATGTTCAGCGGGTGATGCTGCACGGCAGTGGCGAAGAAGAAATTGCTTTCAGCTACACGATGGAAACGGGTAACTTCGCTGGCAAGAAGATCAAGAAAAAGCACCCTTTCGAGGGCATCATCCCCAACATGACGCGGCGCTACCGCGAGACCGAATCTGCCCTCGTGCGCGAAGATCTCGCCCGCTACCGCAACACCCAGCCCTGCACGAGCTGCGAAGGTACGCGCTTAAAGCGTGAGGCGCGCAATGTGCGCATCGGAGAAGGTTTGCAAGAAGGCGGCCAAGCCCGCACGATCAGCCAAATCAGCCACGCCACTTTGAGCGAAGCACAAAGTTATTTTGAATCGCTCAAGATGACGGGCGCGAAGGCCGAAATTGCCAGCAAGGTCATCAAAGAGATTGCTTCGCGCCTCAAATTCTTGAACGATGTGGGTTTGAGTTACCTCAGCCTCGCGCGGAGTGCTGAGACGCTCTCGGGCGGTGAATCGCAGCGCATTCGCCTGGCTTCGCAAATCGGCTCGGGGCTCACGGGCGTGATGTATGTGCTCGATGAGCCGAGCATCGGCCTGCATCAGCGCGATAACGATCGCCTCATCGGCACCTTGAAGCATTTGCGCAATTTGGGCAACAGCGTGATCGTGGTCGAGCATGATGAAGACATGATTCGCGCGGCCGATTACGTGGTGGACATTGGCCCGGGCGCAGGCATTCATGGCGGCCGCATCATTGCGCAGGGCACGGCGGCTCAGGTGGAGGCCAGCAGCGAATCGCTCACCGGCCAGTTCATGAGTGGCGCGAGAAAAATTGAGATCCCGAAGCAGCGCAATCAATGGCTGCCCGTTCAGCATGCAGAACCCGTGGCACTGAACGCCAAAGCCAAAGGCAATGCCTTCTCCAAGGCAAAACCTGCGCCCAAGCCAGAAGAAAAATTTCAGCAACTTCGCGTGGTCAACGCCTCTGGCAACAATCTCAAAAACGTCACCGCCATCTTCCCCGTCGGCCTCATGACCTGCGTCACCGGCGTCTCCGGCTCGGGCAAATCCACGCTGGTGAACGACACGTTGCACAAAGCCGTCGCCCGCAGCCTGTATCGCAGCCACGATGAACCCGCCGCGCATGAAGAGATCGAGGGCATTGAGCATTTCGACAAAGTAATCAACGTCGATCAATCCCCCATAGGCCGCACGCCCCGTTCCAACCCCGCCACTTATACCGGCCTGTTCACTCCCATCCGCGAGCTATTGGCCGAAGTGCCGGTGGCGAGAGAGCGTGGCTATGGTGCGGGGCGATTTAGCTTCAACGTGGCCGGCGGCCGCTGCGAGGCTTGCCAAGGCGATGGCGTGGTGAAAGTGGAGATGCACTTTTTGCCCGATGTATACGTGCCCTGCGATGTGTGCCTAGGCAAACGCTACAACCGCGAAACGCTGGAGGTGCTCTATAAAGGCAAAAACATCGCGCAGATGCTCGGCATGACGGTTTCTGAAGCCTACGAATTTTTCAGCGCCGTGCCCACGATTGCTCGCAAGCTGCAAACCCTGCTCGACGTGGGATTGAGCTACATCCGCCTCGGCCAAAGCGCCACCACCCTCTCCGGCGGTGAAGCCCAGCGCGTCAAGCTCGCGCTCGAACTTTCCAAACGCGACACCGGCCGCACGCTCTACATTTTGGATGAGCCCACCACCGGCCTGCACTTCGCTGACATCGAACTCCTGCTCAAAGTGCTGCACCAGTTGCGCGACGCAGGCAACACCATCGTCATCATCGAACACAACCTCGACGTGATCAAAACCGACCGATTGGCTGATCGACATGGGCCCCCGAGGGGCGGCTCAGGCGGTGGGGCAAGTGGTGGCCGAGGGCACGCCGGAGCAAGTGGCGGCGAGTGAGGCGAGTTATACGGGCAAGTATTTGGCGCGATTGCTGATCTAGGGGCATATGCTCTTAATGGTTGAACCCATGCAAAGTTTCGTGCAGCAACTCCTATTGAGCGTTGTAAAAAACCATTTTGCATTTTATGCAACAGCTAGAAGCTCATCCAAGGTCATTCTTTCGCGATATTTTGATATCAGGCGCTTGATTTGAACTACTGCGTGCGCAAAATGATGGTTTTGATCTACAAGAACCCATGTGCCTGCGTTTCCAGTACCGGCTCGATTATTCGCACAGTCCTGAACATAACGGTCGCCATAGCTAAAAGTTGATCCCATGTAGTGCTTGCTCGCTGCCAGTTCAGCAGCGAGTACTCGGTATTGTTGGAATTTATTACCTAGCCGCAAGCTATGTCCACGATGAATGAATAGAGTTCTACCTTGGCTGTAACGGATTTTTCCGTTGATATGTGTAGCAGGTAGTTGATCGCTGAAATCAGGATGAATAACGCCGTAATCACTGTAAATAACCGGCCATGGAAGCACATCCGTTTGTAACGCTGCCCATAGTGTCAATTCATGGCGCTCAATTTCACCTACGCTGTCTTTGGATATAGAAGCTACTGTTTTTGGTGCAGTTGAGCCAGAAACAATAAATTTTCGAGGTTTACCTACCAAAGCAAGAG
>JAAUOI010000254.1 GCA_012036375.1 Allobrachymonas sp.
GGGGCGTCTTTGAGGATGGCGCGGGCAATGGAGATGCGCTGACGTTGGCCGCCAGAGAGGCGTACGCCGCGCTCGCCGAGGAAGGTGTTGTAGCCCTCGGGGAGGGCTGCAATGAACTCTTCGGCGAATGCGGCTTGAGCAGCGGCTTTGACTTCTTCGTCGCTCGCATCCGGCCGGCCATAGCGGATGTTTTCTAAGGCGCTGGAGGAGAAGATCACGGCATCTTGCGGGACGACGGCAATCGCGCTGCGCAGTGCAGTTAGCGAAATATCTTCAATCGCGGTATCGAATAATTTGATTTGGCCATTCTGTGGCTCATAAAAGCGCTGCAAAAGCTGGAAGATTGTGGTTTTGCCAGCGCCGCTTTCGCCGACCAAGGCTAGTGTTTCGCCGCGTGGCACTTGCAGTGAGAAATCACTGAGCGCGGGCTGCGCGGGGCGGCTGGGATAATGAAACTTGGCAGCTATAAATTCAATAGCACTCTGCGCATATTCTATGCCGGCCAGAGGCTTATTTTGCTTAGAATGATGTGTTCTGGGGCATGCAGCAGCTCCATCAGCCGCTCGGTCGCGCCCGCCGCGCGCAGCAGATCGCCATAGACCTCGCCGAGCACGGCAAAGGCACTGGCCAAGATGATGACGAAGACCACAGTTTGCCCCAAATGCCCCGCGCTGATCTTGCCAGCCACCACGGCTTGTGTGCCTTGAAACAAACCCCAGAGCAGGGCGGCAGAGGTGGCGATGATGATGAAGGCCACGAGGGCGGAGCGCATCTTGGTGCGGCGAATTGCCGTTTGGAAGGCGCGTTGCGTGGAGTCGTCAAAGCGCTTGGTCTCGTAGCTTTCAGCGGTGTAGCTTTGCACCACGGGAATCGCATTCAGCACCTCGGCGGCAATCGCGCTCGAATCGGCCACGCGATCTTGACTCGCGCGGGAGAGCTTACGCACGCGTCGGCCCACCAAGAGCACGGGCAGCACGATCAACACCAAAATGCCCAGCACCCAAGCCATCACGGTCGGGTTCGTCCACACCAGCATGCCGAGCGCGCCAACGCCCATCACCGCATTGCGCAGACCCATCGAGAGCGAAGAGCCCACCACGGTTTGAACGAGTGTGGTGTCCGCAGTTAAGCGAGAGAGCACTTCGCCAGTTTGCGTCGTCTCAAAAAACGCGGGGCTTTGCCGCAGCACCTTGGCATACACCGCATTGCGCAGATCAGCCGTGATGCGCTCGCCCAGCCAACTCACGGTGAAGAAACGCGCGGCGCTAAAACAGCCGAGCGCGACGGCGACTAGAAAGAGATCAAAGAAATGCCCACGCAGAGCAAGCAGTTGCTGGCCTTTGTCGGCATCCGCTGCACCTGATTGCAAGCCGCCATCAATCAACTCCCGCAGCGCCACGGGGAACGCAAGCGTTGCCGCTGCTGCCAGCACAAGAAAGAGCAAAGCCAGCGCGATGCGGCTGCGGTAGGGTTTGAGAAAGGGGATGAGGCCGCCGAGAGATTGCGGTTGGCCTGTGCGCTTTTCAGCTTCTGGCATATAGTCACTCCTGATTCAATAGCATTCCGCGCAGGATATATGCCGGCTAGTGGGCTAAAAGTCTTAAAAATTAGTGCAGATGCTTGTGATCGTGATGAGGGGCGTGATCGTGTTCATGACGGGCCTCCATCTTAAAGAAGCCAATGCCTGCTGAGCCTTTGCCAATTTCTTTGATCGTAGCTTCGCGGATTTCATTGATCTTGATACGCAGGCGAAGCGCCATGCCGGCTAGCGGATGGTTGCCATCAAGCACCACGTGGTCGGGATATACGTCGGTGACGTGGAAGAACACATCTTTGGGCGCATCAGGATTGCAGCCGGGCGGCAAGCCTTCAAACAGCATACCCTCTTCCAATTGCTCGGGGAATTTATCGCGCGGTGCGATGTAGACGAGTTGGTCGATGTAGTCACCAAAAGCATCTTGTGGCTCAAGGTGCAGCTCAACGATTTCGTTGACGACTTTGCCAATCAGGCTCTCATCAATCTTGGCCAGCAGATCATTGCCGCCCACAAGAAATTCTGCGGGCTCATCGAGCAAATCTAGCTCTTCGCCCAGTGTGTCTTTCATCACCCAGGTCAGGGCAACGACGCATTGAGGGGTGACGTGGTGGAGGTGAATTTCGTCGGACATGGTTTCAGACTAGGTAATGCGAAAAGCGCGAAAAGACGCGAAAAACGCAAAAAATAAAGAGTGATTGAAGAGGTTTTGGAAATAGTCAAAGGTTTCGCGCTTTTCGCGTCTTTTAGCGTTTTTCGCGTTACCTAGTTTTTGCAAGAGCTTGATGCTGTATTCAGGCAGAATTGTCCCATGAATGTGACTCTTCCTCTCCAACTCTTGGGCGGCATCAGCCCGGAGCAGTTTATGCGCCAGTATTGGCAGAAAAAGCCTTTGTTAATTCGCGCCGCTGTGCCACATTTCAAGCCTTTGGTTTCTGAATCAGAGCTTTGGGAGCTGGCTGCGAGCGATGAAGCTGAAAGCCGATTGATTCAAAAATCTCCAAAAACTGGAAGCTCACGCAAGACCCGATGTCTGAGCCGATCAGCGCGAAGAAAAAAGACTGGACATTACTCGTGCAAGGTGTGGATACCCATGCGCCAGCAGTGCATCAAATACTCCAGCAATTTCGCTTCGTGCCCGATGCGAGACTGGATGATGTGATGATCTCGCTGGCGGGCGAAGGCGGCGGCGTGGGGCCGCATTTTGATTCTTACGATGTGTTTTTATTGCAAGCCGCTGGCCGCAGGCGTTGGCAGATTTCCGCGCAGAAAGATTTGACTCTGGTGGAAGGCGCTCCGCTGAAGATCTTGCAAAACTTCAAGCCCACGCAGGAATTCGTCTTGGAGCCCGGCGACATGCTTTACTTGCCGCCACGCTATGCGCACGATGGTGTAGCGCTGGATGCGGGTTGCCAAACTTATTCCATCGGCTTTCGTGCGCCCAAGGCGGGCGAGCTAGCGCGAGAGATATTGCATCGCTTGGCCGAAGAAATTGCCGATGGCATGGAAGATGATCCCAAGCTTGCACAACTGTACGAAGACAAAGCTCAAGAAGCCACCAAGCAGCCCGGCTTGCTGCCCGCAGCGCTCATCGCCTTTGCACAACAAGCCGTGGGCAAAGCCTTGGCCGACAAAACCCTTATCGACCAATTGATCGGCGAATACCTGACTGACCCGAAAGTGGGTGTGTATTTCGACGAAGGCAGTTTGCCTAAGCGCTATACAAAATCGTCTTGCACCCCGCCACACGCATGAACTACGACGCCAAGCATATGTTCATCAACGGCCAAAGCTTCCAATGCGCTGGCATGGATGCCAAGCTGCTGCGCAAGCTCGCTGATGAGCGTAGTCTTTCTGCTATTGAATTAAGAGCAGGCAGCGCACAATTAACGGCGGCCATCGGCGAATTTGCGAAGGAAGGATGGTTGTATGGCCAATGAAGCAAGCTTACTTCAGGGCACATTCTCTGGCCGCGAAGATTTTCAGCAGCTCATTCGTGATGCGATTGCGCAGGCTGCTCGCGAGGGCTGGCACGAGATGATTTGGTGTGACTTGAGCTTTGAAGATTGGCCGCTGGGTGAGCGCAGTGTGATTGCGGATCTACAGGCTTGGAGCATGACGGGGCGCAAGCTCACGCTCATGGCCAGACGCTTTGACACCCTGATCGCCACGCACCATCGCTTCGTGAACTGGCGCAGGCAATGGGAGCACATCGTCGAAGCGCGGGGCATATCCAGTGCCAGTGAGGAAGAATTTCCCTCGGTGATCTGGAGTCCGAATTGGGTGATGCAACGCTTGCAGCGCGATTGGTGCAAGGGCGTGGCCGGCGGTGAGCCTGCCCGTCGGCTTCAAACGCGAGAATTGCTCTCAGATTGGCTCAGTAAAAGCTCACCAGCGTTTCCTTCGAGCACGCTCGGTTTGTAAAAAAATGCATTTTAGCGGGTTTGCCCGCATCGAGACTGCGCGGGGTGCTCATGTATTGATAGTGTTTGCCTTGCAACAGTGCAAAACTCAAAAGCAGGGCGTTTTGACTCAGGTAACATTGGTTTTTTACTGACAAAAACAAGCTTTTCTCGGGATCGCCGTGCGTCTTAATTCCATCAAGTTATCGGGCTTCAAATCGTTTGCGGAGCCCACGAATTTCATGCTGCCCGGCCAATTGGTGGGTGTGGTCGGGCCCAATGGTTGCGGCAAATCCAACATCATGGATGCGGTGCGCTGGGTGCTGGGCGAGAGCCGGGCATCCGAGTTGCGCGGCGAGTCGATGCAGGATGTGATTTTTAATGGCACCACCTCGCGCAAGGCGGCCAGTCGCTCCAGCGTAGAACTGGTGTTTGACAATGCGGATCATCGCGCGGGCGGGCAATGGGGGCAGTTCACTGAGATTGCGGTGAAGCGGGTGCTCACACGCGATGGCACGAGCAGCTATTACATCAACAACCAGCCTGTGCGCCGCCGTGATGTGCAGGATGTGTTCTTGGGCACGGGTCTGGGGCCCCGCGCCTACGCCATCATTGGCCAAGGCACGATCAGTCGCATCATTGAATCGCGGCCCGAAGAGCTTCGCTTATTCCTCGAAGAAGCGGCAGGTGTCTCAAAGTACAAAGAGCGCCGCAGAGAGACTGAGAACCGCCTGACGGATACGCGAGAAAACTTAACCCGCGTTGAAGACATCTTGCGCGAACTGAACGCGAATTTAGAAAAATTAGAAAAGCAGGCCGAAGTTGCGCAGAAATACAAATCGCTTCAGGAAGGCATTGCTACTAAGCAGCAGCAGCTTTGGTTCTTGAAACGTGCGGATGCACAAGCCGAGCAAACCAAGGTCAAAACCGACCAAGATGCAGCCATCAATGCGCTCGAAGCGCGCATTGCGGATTTGCGCAAGATTGAAAGCGAGTTGGAGACGATTCGCCAAGCGCACTATGCTGCGGGCGATGGCGTGAATCAGGCGCAAGGCTTGCTGTATGAGGCGAGCGCAGAGGTTGGCCGCTTGGAGGCAGAGATTCGCTTTGTGGTGGAAGGTCGCCAGCGGGT
>JAAUOI010000255.1 GCA_012036375.1 Allobrachymonas sp.
GGTGCATGTCCGATGTGTCGGTCGGAAATTGCGCATGCCAAGGGCTTGCAGCTCAGCAGCAGGCCTGAACTTTGAGTTTTGTGGATATTAGCCAAGGGACGCCGGGCTCTGAAGCGAATGCGGCAGATCCCGCCAAGTCGCATGCCGCCCGCCGGGAATGATGAGCATGGCATGACTGCCCAGCCCTTTAAGCTGCTCTTGCACGCGGTTGGTTGCCCCCTGCCCCACGGCAATCATCGTGATCACCGCACCCACGCCAATGATGATGCCCAGCATGGTGAGCATGCTGCGCAGTTTGTTGGCAGCGAGGGCGCGGAGCGCGGAGCGCAGAGCTGCAAGGGAGTTCATGGATTCAGTTTAGCGTTAGTGAACGTTATGGGGGCTAATCTGCAAGCGGCTTTATATTTCTTTGCTTAAGTGAGCAAACAGCTCAATATCATCCATCGGGTAATGCTTGCGATTGAGCGTCCAGAGCGGGCAGCGGTTGGCTTGCGCCGTGGCGGCAAGCATGAAATCTTCTAGCGCGATGCCTTGGTAGGCTTTGGCGTATTGCTTGGCATACAGGCCAGCTTGTTGCCCGACCGTATGATCCATATCGATGCGCTGGCACAGGTCAAAGAGAGCTTCTATCGTTTTATGCTCCCGCTCAAAAGCGCCTGCATACACCTCGGCCACAACGATAGGGTTGAGCAAAAATTGCGTCCCTGATTGCGTGAGTGCTAAAAAAGCATTCACGACAGCGGGAGACTTTTTAAGCAGCTCGATAACGATGTTGGTATCGAGCACCAAGCGCTCGGGTGTCATTCAGCGCTCTCGCGCAAAATGCGGCTGCGGCTTCGCAGATCTTTCACATAGGTTTGGGAATCGATGCCTGCAAAACTCTCCAAGGGTTGAAGCCGCTCAAAATAGGCTCGCGCATCAGCCACAGGGTCTTTTTCAATGCCCTTTTCCAGCGTGCGGCGAATCAACTCTGAAATGCTCACCCCCACGCTGCGTGCGCGGCGCTTGAGCTGCTCATGCAGATCGTCTTGCAGATAGATTTGGGTGCGATGCATAAAGATGACTGGCAAAATGATGTATAAAATTGTACATCATATAAGCTACTTTGGATTGATTATCAGCTCGGAAGCGAAAGCGCCCGGATTCATCTGCAACGCCCGATATTTCACCGCCGCCCAATCCTCGCTCATATCCCGATAGCGGCGACTCCAAACCAAGCCGCTTTGGCCGGTTTGGTACATGAAGCCGGATTTTTCTAAATCGGAGAGATCGAAGACGTGGCGTAGGCTGGCGGCGTGGCGGTTTTCGTAGGGGTCTTTTTCGTTCAGCCAATATTGGCCGACGTTAATCGTCCACGGGTCGCCGCCTGTGGGGACGCGCACGTCGAAGTATTTGGCCAGCGGCGCGACGTTGCCAAAGGGGCGGTGGATGGAGCGGGCTTCGTGGGCTTTGCCCCAAGTCCATGATGTGACATTTGCGCCTTGGGTGGCTTGGATTTTGTCTAGCGCACGTCCCAGCGCTTCGGAGGATTGCTCGTCGCAGCTTTTGGGGGCACACCAAAAATGCGCCTGCTGTGGATGGGTTGCCGCCTGCATCTTTGCCGAGCATCGCCTGCTCCACCACGCCTCTGAAATGGCGTTTGCCATACATGCGCTTGAATTTTTCTTCGCCGATCTTTGGCGTGACGAGGCCGCGGGCCAGCTCGTCTGCCCATGCGGCGAAGATCAGCGGCGCTGCGTTATCCACTTTCATCGTGCCATCGAAGCCTTTGAATTGCTCCAAAGCGGATGATGCAAGCGGATGCGAAGACTTCGTTTTTAATAGCACGGGAGCTAAGCGATTCGCCGGCAAGGAGACGATATCGGCTTGAATTTTCTGCATGCTGGCCAGATCGTGCTTCTGCACACCGGAGAGCAGTGCTTCGATGCGGTCGAAGCGATCGGGCGTGGCCCAATCTTGGCCCATGAAGTGGGGAAAGTCTGCAGCATGGATGCGCTGATTGGCGGTGCTCACCCAGCCTTTTTTGCCATCGTCTGACGGCGTTTGCGCATAGGGCAGATAGCCTTGCCAATCGTATTTGGCTTCCCAGCCCGGCGCCGGGGCGATGCCGCGAATATCATTTTCCGCGCTGCGAATCGGGTTTTTGCCAATGGCTTTGAAGGCAATCGCGCCGGCGGTATCAGCCGCCACGACGTTTTGCATGGGCGAATGGTGATCCGCATAGGCGGCTAACAGTTCGGCCACGCTGCCGGCTTTTTGTGCATTCAATCCGGCAAGCGAGGTGCGATTGTCTGCATCGAGGGCACTCCAGCGCAGGGCGATGGCATAGCGTTTTTTATCGAGCACTTCGGCGTATTGCGCCTGCGCATCGCTGACGACTGGGCCGTGGCGCGTGGCGCGGTAGGTGTAGCTGACTGCTGAAGAGCCTTTGACGGGGATGCTCTCGGTGATTTCTTGAAAATCTTGCCATCCCGAAGGCGTTTGGTATTGCTTCGGGTTCGCCGGGTTGATGCGCTCGATGTACAAATCCTGCACATCAGGCCCGGTATTCGTGAAGCCCCAAGCGACTTTGGCATTGCGCCCGAGAACGACGAAGGGCAAGCCCGGCAAGCTTGCGCCGATCACATCCATGCCCCTACCGTCCGTACCTCCAGCTTTGGATTGCAGCCGCGTGAAATACCAAATCGCAGGAGCGCCTAGGCCGAGGTGCGGATCGTTGGCGAGCAAAGGTTTGCCACTCGTGCTGTGGCTGCCCGCCACGACCCAATTGTTGCTGCCCTTGCCTTCCACATTGCCTGCATCGCGGGAGAAATTCACCCAATCAGCGGGGGCAGTTTGCAAGGCTTGAAAAATGGCATTTTTAAGGTCAAATTGGCCATTAGACGGCATAGAATATGCGCGGAGTGCTATTGAATTAGGAGTATCAGGAGTATCAGGAGTATCAGGAGAAATGCTCGCGGTAGAAGTAGAGGTTTTATAAACCCCCAAGCCGCGATACAGCGCCGCAAAATCCACCTTGGATGCTGGCTGCTCGCCCGGATACGCAGGGAAAAGCTGCCAAAGCTGCGCGGTGGGAATTTTCTGCACGGCAGACAAACGCGCAAACTCCGTGCCCCAATTGCCGCCCAAATCCAGCGCCATCATCAAGCTCCAGCCTACGCTGTCTGCTGGCTGCCAGTTGGCGGGCTTGATACCGAGGATATGAAACTCGGGCGGCAGCGCTTGGGAGGATGAGGTGTAAAAACTGTTGATGCCCAGCGTGTAGGCGGTGAGCACGGCTTTCGACTCGGGCGGCAGCAAATCGTATTGCTTTTGCGCGGCACGGATGATGCCTAGCGAGCGCAGGAGTTGGTCTGTTTCCAGCGTGGCCGAGCCAAATACTTCGCTCAACAACCCATGCATCACACGCCAATTCGTCTCCAACTGCCAGCTACGCTCTTGCGCATGCGTATAACCTAGCGCGAAAGCGGCATCTGTATCGGTCTGCGCGAAGATATGCGTCACATCAGAAGCATCGCGCTTGATTTGCACACTCTGCTGCAAACCGCTGACTTTCAGCTCACCCGAGAGCTGCGGAAAACTGCGCCAGCCATAGAGTCCAGCGGCCAATATGAGCGCCGCCAGTAAAGCCAGCAGGAGATAAGCGATTGTTTTCATCCAGCGCATCTACTGTGCTCCTTATTTCTACCAAAAAGACTTGATGACGGGTAGGGTTGAACGGCCATGCGCCCATTATGAGCAGAGGCAAAAGCTGCCTTGGGCTCAGTGTTTTCCCGGCTCGGGCGGTCTCACTAGCGGCTGCTTTACAGGCAAAATCAATTGCATTGCTGTGAAAGAACCTAGGGACATGTCAACATGATTTTGCGCTGGATAGCCCCTGATGCCAAGGATCGCAAATCGCTTAGCTCGGCGCGCGCCATTAAAAGAGCCAAAGAGATCTCTGCCCGCAATGCCGCCAGCAGCTTGATTGACAGCACTTTCAATAGCCAGTTTTCTATTGACGACGCTGCGAGCGCGTCCAGCAGCCAACGCGCCAGCCTATCAAAAGATCTGGCGCTCGATGACATGGGCGAATCCGAATTCAACGCGATTTTGGAGGAGGTGTGCGACACCGTGATGCCGCGCAAACCGCCCGCTGTTAAATCCAATCATTCCAGCAAATCGAATACTCCAAGCAAGCCAATATCCACAGCCGCACAAGGCGCAGCCGATATTCCTTGGGCTACGCTGTTTCACAAGCTGGGCGAGGAAACCAGCGCAACCTGACCCAAACGCTGGCCTTGCTGCAAGACATTGCTCTGCTGCACCCCAACGTTGCCCCCGCGATTGCAAACGTGACGGACAAATTGGAGCATACGCGCAGAGTGGCTTTGATCGCGCAGCAGTTTTCGCAATTGCGCGGCCTGCCCAGCCTTGGCAGTGAACAGCTGTCGTTGCGGCAAGTGGTATCGGATGCGATTACGCGGCGCGCACGCTGGCTGCATCGGCGCAAAGTCAAGGCGCGGCTGGGCTTGCTCGATGCACAACTGTGCGTCAATGCGCAAGCGCTGGCCAGTTTGATTGACGAGTTGATCAACTGGGCAGGTGGTCTGGCGCAAGACATCGGCTTTGCTGTGCGCGAGCCCACACCAGCGCAGCCGCATCCGCAACTGCTCGTGATCGCGCGGGTCAATACAGCCAGCATCGCGCCCGACCAATGGCAAAACGTCGGCTGGTATCTGTGGCACCAATTGGCTCGCAGCATGGGCGCCAATGCCGAGCTGCAAGTCACGCAAGAGGCGCTGTCGGTCACGATGGACTTTGCCCCGCCTGAGACTGATTTTGGCGGCAATTTCTAGGTCGGAACTGCTGGCAGTGGCAAATATTTTGTTTGGGTGGCAGTCTTGGCAGTTTTGTAACGGATCTGGGGCAGGGCGCGTGCGATGCACGTCGGTTTGTCCACTGCTGCTTGGCGCTGCACACGACCTGCCATGGCCGTTCTCCGAGTTTTTATTTGGTCTTCTGACACGTTGTGGGCCCACGCGCGACGCCCCTTGAAACGCAACATCTGCTTCATGTGGCGTCCA
>JAAUOI010000014.1 GCA_012036375.1 Allobrachymonas sp.
TTTAATCAGCGGTGATGGCGATTGGCAATGTATGAGTTTTCTCCTACATCGAAAAGCACACCACCGCTTGGGCACATCGTGGTTCGCAAAATCACTAACGCCTGCTGCGCATGACACTCGCACAAGCCATCGCCGCCTTGCGACAAGCCAATCTCGCGGCCAAGCAAGCGATGGCGAGTGGGCGTCATCCGTTTGCTGCGCTTCTCATCGCGCCTGATGGCGAGACGGTGCTCATGTCGCAGGGCA
This sequence comes from Allobrachymonas sp., assembly GCA_012036375.1. GTDB lineage: Bacteria > Pseudomonadota > Gammaproteobacteria > Burkholderiales > Burkholderiaceae_C > JANMDU01. The sequence continues at coordinate 247 of JAAUOI010000014.1, forward strand.
ATATCAATACCGTCAATCACGCCGAGGCAACACTCGCTCGCGCCGCTTCAGCGCAATACAGCGCTGAATATTTGTGGCAATGCAGTTTGGTGACGACGGTGGAGCCCTGCGCCATGTGCGCCGGCACGCAGTATTGGGCGAACATTGGTCGCGTGGTCTACGGCATGACGGAGCAAGATTTACTGCGCCTGACCGGCAATCACGAAGAGAATCCCACGCTTGATTTGCCTTGCCGAGAGGTGTTTGCGCGTGGGCAAAAGGCGATTGAGGTGATTGGGCCGGTTGTAGAAGTGCAAGAAGAAATTGCGCAGGTGCACCGAGATTTTTGGAAGAAATCTTGAGTTGATTGTTTCAAGCTGAGTGCAGCATTAGTGCGCCGCAGCTTGAATCTGCGCATCTGGCTTAGCGGTCTTTAAGAGTGCCATCATCGTGTTTTCAATACGATGCAACGCCGCTTCAGTATGTCCTTCAAAGCGCAAGACCAAAACGGGAGTCGTATTCGATGCGCGAACAAGGCCAAAGCCATCTGGCCAATCGACGCGCAGGCCGTCAATCGTATTGACTTTGGCGGGTGCAGCGAATTGCGCTTTCGTTTGCAACTGCGCCACAATCGCATGCGGCTCGCCTTCCGCGCAAGCCACGTTCAGCTCAGGAGTGGAAAAACTCGTGGGCAAATCGTTGAGCACTCGGTTCGCATCAGGCGAGGCGCTCAAAATCTCCAGCAAGCGGCAGCCCGCATAGGTGCCATCGTCAAAGCCAAACCAGCGTTCTTTGAAGAAGATATGCCCGCTCATTTCACCGCCCAACGGCGAGCCGTTTTGCTTCATGCGGGCTTTGATGAGGGAGTGTCCGGTTTTGTACATCTCGGCCACGCCGCCAGCCGCCTCAATCGCTGGCGCTAGGCGCTGTGAGCATTTCACATCAAACATGATCGCGCCGCCCGGCACGCGAGAGAGCACGTCTTGCGCGAACAGCATCATCTGGCGATCTGGGTAAATCACATTGCCGTCTTTGGTGACCACGCCCAAGCGATCGCCATCGCCATCAAAGGCAAAGCCCAGCTCGGCATCGGTTTCTTTTAAGGCGCGAATCAAGTCTTGCAGATTCTCTGGTTTGCTTGGATCGGGATGATGGTTCGGGAAGTTGCCATCCACTTCGCTATAAAGCTCAATCACCTCGCAGCCGAGTTTGCGGAAAATCTCTGGCGCTGTTGCGCCTGCAATGCCGTTGCCACTATCGACGACGATTTTCATCTTGCGCTTGAGCTTGATGTCGCTCGCAATGCGGTCACGATACGGTGCTTCAACATTCACATTGCGCACGTTGCCACCCGCTTTCAAAGTCCAGCTTTCGCTTTCCATCATCTGCCGCAGCGCTTGAATCTCATCGCCATAAATCGCGCGGCCACCCATCACCATCTTGAAACCGTTGTAATCCTTGGGGTTGTGGCTGCCCGTGACTTGAATGCCGCTCTCACACAGGGTGTTCGCTGCGAAATACAAGAGCGGTGTGGTGACCAAGCCTACGTCGATCACCTGCACGCCCGCCTCTTGCAGCCCGCGCACAAGAGCTGACGATAGCGCTGGCCCGCTCAAGCGGCCATCGCGCCCAACGGCCACGGAGGTTTGCCCCTCGCGCAAAGCAAGTGTGCCAAAGGCGCGGCCGAGGCCGAGTGCAAATTCTTCATTGAGTGCTGCGGGCACAATGCCGCGAATATCGTAGGCCTTGAAGCTGGTGGGGGCTATTTGCATATGAGATTCCTTGAAATCGTTTGTTGTGAAGTGAGTGTTTATAGTCCACGAGCCAAGCGCATTTCGTTGGCGCCTTGTTCTGCACCACTGCCCGGCACTGAACTGCCTGCGCGATCAGTCGCTTGCGCCAAATGCGTGGCAAGCTGTTCGGGCACGGTATCGCCTAAGCCCAGATGGATACCTTGCGTCAGCGTAATGTGCGCCGCCTCAAAGCCGCCTGCGCCTGCGCAGAGGATGGTGCGCGTCGGTGCGCTCTCATGAGCGAGCACGAGCATCGCGGGCACAACAGCCTCAGCCTTAAACGCCTCGCGCACATCTTCAGGAAACAGTGCCTCCGTCATCCGCGTCGTGGCCGTGGGCGCAAGCGCGTTCACATGAATGCCATGCTTTGCGCCCTCAATCGAGAGCGTCTGCATCAAGCCCACTTGTGCAAGCTTCGCCGCACCATAGTTCGCTTGGCCGAAATTACCATAGAGCCCCGTGCTAGAAGTCGTCATCACAATGCGGCCATACTTTTGCGCCATCATTTGCGCCCATACGGCCTTGGAGCAATGCGCTGCGCCCATCAAATGCACATCCACCACAAAGCGGAAATCGTCCATCTCCATCTTCGCAAACGATTTATCGCGGAGCACCCCCGCGTTGTTTACCAAAATATCCACGCGACCCCAAGTATCCACTGCCTGCTTGACCATCGCTTGAACGGCTACAAAATCCGTGACCGATGCGCCATTGGCAATGGCCTGCCCGCCAGCCGCAATAATTTCATCAGCCACCTTCTGCGCCGCTGCTGGTGAACCACCCGAGCCATCCAGCATCCCGCCCAAATCATTCACCAACACCCTAGCCCCGCGCTTTGCAAGCGCCAGCGCATGCAAGCGCCCGAGGCCTCCGCCAGCGCCGGTGACGATGGCCACGCGGCCTGTGAAATCAAGAGTTTGTTGTTCAGTCATGTGTTGGGTCTTTGAATTTATTTTGAGAGGATCTAATTGCTATGAATTAGTGAGCATTCCGCGCACATTTCATATCGGCTAACCCTCTATTTTGCTTGGAATTTCGCTGGTTCAGACGAAGCTGGCTGCACCGAGGCTGGGTTTGTTGAGTAGCGTATAATTTCACATATACGTTCTGCTCTTAGGATTCCATCATGTCTCAAATCACGTTATACCTCGACGACGACACACAAGCCTTGGTCGACGAAGCCTCCAAGGCCAATGGCGTGTCTAAAAGCCGCTGGGTGGCCGACATCATCCGCAAATACGCAGCGCAAGATTGGCCACAAGACTGCTTGGCCTTGGCTGGGCGCTTTGCGGACTTTCCGATCCGCGAAACAGGCTCTCAGGCGGTGTCAGTCGCTGACACGCCACGCATCGGCTTTTGAGAAAAGCCCGCCATGCTATTTTTGGACAGCAATACCATCAGCTATTACTTCCGTGGCGATCCGAAAGTCGTGCCGCGTTTGCAAGCGCTCGCACCCTCAGAGATTGGCGTGCCAGCGATCGTCGAATACGAGCTGCGCTATGGCCTGATGCGCCTGCCCCGTGAGGCTGCCGAGCCACGCTTGGCCGCGTTGGCGCAGCTACTGCGCCCCATTCAAATCTTGCCCTTCGACAGCGAATGCGCGCAACACGCCGCACGTATCCGCGCCGAGCTGGAAGCCCAAGGCCAACCCATCGGCCCACACGACACCCTGATCGCCGCAACAGCGCTACGCCATCAAGCCACTTTGGTGACGAGAAATACGCGAGAGTTTGCGAGGGTGGTGGGGTTGTTGTGTGTGGATTGGCATGCTTGAGAGAAACGACATGTGCAAGTCATTGCATTACAATTGTGATGCAAACCAAGGAGCACCCCATGCGCACCGCCACATTCCCCGCCGTCCGTACCACGCCCGAAGACCGAGCTTTGGTGGAGTCAGTACTTCGCCCTGGTGAAACGCTGTCTACATTCATCGAAGAAACCATTAAGCAACAAGCCCGGTGGCGTAAGGAAGATGAAGCGTTTTATGCGCGGGCACGCGAAGCATCAAAACAGATTAAAGCCGGCAAGATGAAAACTTACACACACGAGGAAGTCATGCAAGGACTTCGCGACATCTTGGCGCAGAAAAAGATGCAAAAGCGCCAAAAGATGGCGGCATGAAAATCTATCAACTGATCTATTCTCAATACGCACAAGATGACCTCTGGCGTCTGTTTGAATTCTTAGCCGAATTTGATGAGCTGTTGGCGGAGCAAGCGATTGAGTCGATTGAAGCAGCACTGGATGCCATGCGCCGCTATCCGATGATTTGTCGCATGGCACAAGAAAAAGGATTTGATCCGAATTGGCGCGAACTCGTGATTCAATTTGGTAGCAGTGGTTATGTAGCACTGTTTGAAATTACCGGCGAGCAAGAAGTGACTGTGATGGCGATCAAGCATCAGCGGGAAAGCGACTATCACTGATAGCTCATGAGTCAATCTCCGTTCAAACAAAAAAGCGGGCAGCGCTTTATCAATCGTACAAATGTGTCTTGGGGCAGCACAGTGCTCGGTAGTCTAGTCATGCTCGCCATCGGTTGGTACGTTGGTTGGTCTCCGTTTGTAGAACCTCATTGGCTTCTTTGATGGTTGGGAGTGATGTTCGTCGTCTTTGCTGTTTGGGCGCTTGTTTTCGCTATAGTTCAGACGAATCACTGTTTGATACATACCCGCAAAAAATAGTTATCTCAGTTTCAACAAAGTGGTACTTCAAAACCGTGACTGCCCAATATCCTTGGGAACGTTTCTGTATTGTTCGTACAGTTCTTGCCGATGAAGGTGATTTCAGGATCAACAGAGTCGAATTGGTTGCAAAAGAAATGCATGCTGTTCTGACTGTTGCTAAATTCCCTGCGATTGCGATTGCGAAGGCAGAAGAAAATCGCTGGAACAAGGTTACAAGTATGAAAACCCCCTAGCTGCACAATTACGAACGGAATTGTCATACCTGATGTCCTTACCAGATCAAGGCTATATCCAAGAGCACGATCTGCGCCAACTCATTTAATTGCGCGTTCTTAAGCCTTCGGCAACGTTACCCCATGTTGCCCTTGGTATTTCCCGCCGCGATCTTTATAGCTGGTTTCGCACACGTCATCTGCGTCGCTCTCGAAGAACAATACCTGCGCACAGCCTTCGCCTGCGTAGATTTTGGCGGGGAGCGGAGTGGTGTTGCTGAACTCTAAGGTCACGTAGCCTTCCCATTCGGGCTCGAAGGGGGTGACGTTGACGATGATGCCGCAGCGGGCGTAGGTGCTTTTGCCTAGGCAGATGGTGAGCACATTGCGGGGGATGCGGAAATATTCGACGGTGCGGGCTAGGGCGAAGCTGTTGGGGGGATGATGCAACTATCCCCGTGGAAATCGACGAAGCTTTTTTCGTCGAAGTTTTTCGGGTCAACGACGGTGCTGTGGATGTTGGTGAAGACTTTGAATTCGGGGGCGCAACGGATGTCATAGCCGTAGCTGCTGGTGCCGTAGCTGATGAGTTTTTGGGAATGCCTCCCTCGATTCGCTCGCGCACTTGGCCGGGTTCAAACGGCTCGATCATGCCGTGGTCTTTCGCCATGCGGCGGATCCATTTGTCTGATTTGATACTCATGATGGGATTCTAGCTAGACGACGTAGCTGATGAGGGAAAACAGCAGGCTCAGCACGATGGTGGAGCCCAGCGGGATGCTGATGTCGCGGCCATTCATTTTGAAATTGAAATCGCCGGGGAGTTTGCCAAAGCCGAAGCGGCGCAGGAAGGGAGCGAGCCAGCTGAGCAGGAAGAGGGCGAGAAGGGTGATGAGTAGCCAGCGCATCGTGCTATCTAGTCACTATAAAATCAATAGCACTCCGCGCAGATTCTATGCCGGCTAGTGGCCATTTTGGGCATAAAATCGGGTCATGACAAGCAATCATACACTCATGCTCTGCCAAAATCATCTTGCAGGCGCGTGATGTCGTCTTCACCCAAGTAGCTGCCCATTTGCACTTCGACGATTTCGACGGGCTCATGGGTGCGATTGGTGAGGCGATGGATTTGGCCGATGGCGATGTCGCAATGTTGGCCAACATTCAAAGTGACTTCGCGCAAACTGCCATCTGGATTGCCGAGCGTGACGACTGCGGTGCCGCGCACCACCACCCAATGCTCGGCGCGCTGGGCATGCTTTTGCAGGCTGAGTTGTTTGCCGGGGTGCACGCCGATGCGTTTGACTTTGATGCCAGGCACATCGTTGGCGCCGTATGAGGCTTCGTCAATCGCTTCATACCAGCCCCATGGGCGTTCAGTGCGTTCGATGCTGTGGGTGCGAAATGTAGTGCTCATGATGGATTTACAACGTGTGGCTGCGGTCGCCTTGGGTGAAACCGAGGATTTCCAAGTCTAAGCCCTTTGCCAACCGCCAAAACCTTGACAGCTCGCCCATTTCGTGTTCATTGATCAATTTGGCCACTGAAGCGCGTGGAATCTGCGCGAGGTGCTCTGCTTTTGAGAGCAAACCGCAGTTGAGCAAAAAGCGGCCCTGCGTGCAGTAACCCATCACCTCCAAGCCCGCATCTTGCGCGGCAAGGGCGCAAGCCGTGAAGTTCACATGCGCCGTGATGTCTTGCTCACCGATGCGCACCAGTGGATCGGTGCTGCTGGTGTGCAGATGGTGGGTCATCAGCGTGCCCATGTGGCGCTGGGGGTGGTAGTACTCGGCCTCGGGAAAGCCGTAGTCGATGAACACGGCGACGCCCAGACTCAAATGCTCGGCCAGTGTGCGCATGAAAGCCTCGGGCTGGGGGTGAATCTCAGTGAGGTAATCGTGATTGCCGGCTATCTCGCAAGGCGGGCGCAGATCGGTCAATCGATCTTCCCAAGCGAAGCCTGACTCCTGCATCACCACGCCGCGCTCATGCCACAGGCCTTGCTTACGCTGCAAGAGTTTCACAGGCATGGCATCGAGCACCTCGTTGCCAATCACTGCGCCTTGCATCTGCGCAGGCAAGGCATCAAGCCATGTGATGCGATCTGCAAAAGCCTTGAGTTTCTCTTGCTGACGCATGCGCAGCTCGGAAGAGATTTCAATAATAAAATAACGCTCTAGCCGGCATGAAATATGCGCGAGATGCTCACATAATTGTAGCGCCAGTGTGCCATTGCCTGCGCCAAACTCATAGACGCAGCGCGAGCCGCCCGCCGCTTCAACCGCATCCAGCACCTGCGCCAACTGCTGCGCAATGCACTGGCCAAACAGCGGGGAGAGCTCGGGCGCGGTGATGAAATCGCTGCCAGAAGCTGGCATGCCCCCGAGCTTGGGCAAGGCATTCGCGTAATACCCCAGGCCAGGCGCATACAACGCAGCTTGCATGAACTCATCAAAAGGCAGCCAGCCGCCGCGCTGCACGATGCGCTGCTCAATGTATCTGCCCAAGGGCTCAGATACACTGGACGCTGTTGTTAAATCTGTGGTGTTCACAGGTGCAATTGTCTCCCATCCCTCTCTTTTATTCGCCTCTGGTATGACGCAAACTGAAAACAAAGTGGTCCTCGTCACAGGCGCAGGCAAGCGCTTGGGCCGCGAAATTGCACTGGCCTGCGCACGCACGGGCTGGCGTGTGGCCGTGCATTACCGCAGCTCAGAAGAAGATGCTACTGAAACAATAGCACTCTGCGCAGATTTTATGCCGGCCAGTGGCTTAAAACATCTTAAATTCCAAGCAGATTTGAGTGATGAGCAGGCAACGCGCGGCTTGGCATCGGAGGTGGTCGCGCAGATGGGCCGGCTGGATGCCGTGGTCAACAGCGCCGCACTTTTTGAGCATGATGCGCCTGAGACATTCAGCTACGCCGCGATGCAAAAGCATCTGGCGAGCAACACGGGGGCGGCGATTGTGTTGGCGCAGGCGCTTCATGCACACGTCAAAACACTCGAACGCGCGGGCGTGGTCATCAACCTGCTCGATCAAAAGCTGTGGAATCAAAACCCCGATTTTCTGAGCTACACGCTCTCCAAAGCCGCCTTGGAAGCGGCCAACACCATGCTGGCCATCGGCCTGGCACCCGAGTTGCGCGTGGTCGGTATTGCGCCCGGCTTGACCTTGACCTCTCATCTGCTCGCTGACGACAAATTCCAAGCGCTGCATAAGCTATCGCCCTTAGGCAGAAGCTCGACGCCAGAAGACGTGTGCGCGGCAGTCGTTTTCGCCCTCAGCAATTCTTCCATCACTGGAACGACATTGCTCGTCGATGGCGGCCAACACCTGATGAAATTTGAACGCGATTTTTCACTGATGTAAAAAATGCCACATACCAACAACCCACGCGGCACACAAATCCTCCATCTCACCGGTCTGCGCTTCGATGCGAATTTAGGCATCTTGGAGAGCGAAAAACCAAGCCTCAGCCGATTCAAGTCGATGCCGAGCTGAACCTTGGAACGCAAGCGCTGACGCCCGCCGACGATGAGATCAACCATGTGCTGGACTATCGCAAAGTGCGCCAAATCATCATCGACGAATGCACCGAGCGACATATCAATTTGCTCGAAAGCTTGATCGGCAAGGTGGCCAGCCGCTTGATGCAGTTGCCCGGCGTGGTGGGTGTGCGCGTGAAGATTGCGAAGCTGGAGATTTTAGCGATTGCGAGGTGGCAATTCGCGTGGAGACCGGGCAGTGGTGATGGCTTGACTTGTTTGCCCCGAGGGCTGCTGCTCTTGCATCAGGGCTTGATCCCAAATTTCTTCGAGCTTTTCGCTGTCTACCACCTCAAGAGGATGCGAGGCAGCGCTTCGGCGCTGATCAATCACGCGAATCGGGCGATTGCGCCAGCGGCTGGTGTCTTGCAATAAAGCGCGTAAATCAGCATCGAGCGCATCCACGCTCTCAAGATAATGGCGGCGCGTGGTGTAAGCGATACGAAACTGCAGCAATTCCGAACTTCCTGCAGTGCTCTCGGCATGAGCCCAGCGCAACAATGCGAGAGAGGCGCTGGCTTAAATCTTCTCCCATGTGTAATCCGGGCATCAAGAGCGCGAGCAGGCGGCCATCCAGCCGCGCCACGGTATCTTGGCTGCGAGTTGCCGCGCGCAGCACGCGCACGCTGCGCCTAAGCATATGCTCCAGGTGTTTGTTGTCTCGGATATTGCTTTGGAGTTCGATATAGACCACCGCCAGATCTTGCTTCGTCTGCACATCAGCCCAACTTGTCCGCAAACGCTGTGCAAAGCTTGCTACCGTGGCAAAACCAGTGAGCGGGTCGGTGCTGGCCAAGGCTTTGAGGCGCTCCATATCGGCATGCCGCTCGCGTGCAAACCATTGCAAAGCTAGACCTAGGCTTACCACCTGAATACCAGTAGCAAAAATGGGCAGCTGATAATTCAATCCATACTTAGCCAGTAAGCCCAGGCCTTCCAGCAAGCCCCAAAAAATGGTGAGAAACAAAGGCACATAGGCCACAATCCACACGATGGCCAGACGATTGCTCTGCTTAGCAGCCAGCACCACCCACCACAGCACCACGGCCATTGACAGCGACAAAACGCCTAGGCTGGTGAAATAGATGATCGGCCAATGCAGTGGAAACAGCAAAAAAAGCGATGGCGCACAGTGCGCAGCTCAAGGTGAGTAGGTGGGTTAATCCCGGCAACCAGCTGTAGCGCAGCAGCTTCTCAGCCACAAAAGCTAAGCGAGAAAATTGCAATTGACAGCCAGTCGCAATCATCAATAAGGCCAACACTGCCACGCCCGGCATCAATCCATTCACAGGCCAGAGCATTTGATGCGCCAAGCCAGCATGACTGGCACAGGCCAAGCCAGCTGCGATAGCATAGGCGCAATACCAAGCGTAGATGGCATCACGGCTGAGCCATTCCAAAGCACCCGCCATCAGGCAGACCATCGCCAGAGCGCCGAGCAGCAGCCCGATGAAGAGCCAACGTGATCGCATCGCCTCCTCAGACCGCGCCAGAGAATCCACCCGCAGGCTCACGGCATAGGGCGCGTTATGCAAAATCTGCACATACAACACCTGCGAGCCGCCCGTAGCCTGCAACTGATCTGCCGTCGGCAAAAGCATGCGTGGATATAAACCTTGGATGAGCCAGCGCGATGCGCCAGCGTATCGCCCGCCTCTTGCATGGCCCAGCCCGCGCGATTCAAACTCAGTGCGGGTATGGGTGGCTCAAGGCTCGCAGAGGCAGCGGCTGGCTCTGTGACGACGGTTGGTGTGGCTAGCGATGAGGATAGGCTTGCATGCACTGGGCTGTAGAGACGAATGCGATCCAAGTAGTTTTTGGGAACTTCCAACACATCGGGCAGAGACTGTGCGGTGCTCACAATACTTGCGCTTGTATCGGTGCGTGAGGCTTGTACGGTCAGCCGCAGCCAGATTTCGCTACCCCAGTCTGCGCTGCCTACATTCAAATGCTGCTGCTGAACAAATGCACCGATTTTTCCGTTCAATACATCGACGGCTGGAGTGGGGGATTCGCCGGCTTGGTTGGGCAACGCCCACAGCTCGATTTTGGTGATCTGAACCGAGGCAGAAGCGACGGCCATGCGAGAGCCGGCTTCAGATGCCAACGAATTCGCCTGCGCACAAGCCATTGAAGCCCAAGCCAGTGACAACAGGGCAAAGCCAAATTCAGCGCAAAAGAGTACGAAAGACAGAAAGCAAAGAGAAGAGAATTTGGTTTAACACAAATTCAGAGAATAAGCGCTTGAGCGAAAGAGTCCATGATCCGCCGCTTCTTGCGTGTAAGCGAATCCATTCGCGCGTGAATAAGTCACGCAGAACATACTGCAAAACCACAAACTCGGCTGTGATGCGCCAATGATCAGCTTAATGAAGCTGCTCTGTCGCTGGAGCTTGGTGGCGGTGCGCTGTTGCCGCTGCCACCGCTGCTCAAGGCGGCTGGGTCAGCAGCGCCATCAGTTGCTTTACCTGAGCCTGAATCAATATGGCCCGTTAACTCATTGGATGCCAAGGCTGCTGGCGCGGTATCTGCCTTGATGTAGTGAATGGGCCTGCGGCTCCAGCCTTGGCTTTGGCTGATTTCAAAGCGCAGGTTGTTATCCAGTGCAGCTAATTGATCGCCATAACTCAGGCGCGTGCCGGCGGCGATGCGAAAGCGCAGCTCGTCGGTGATCTCATCATAAGCATCGCGCATCAAGCCTTGCGCCACCAAGCGAGCGAGACGATTGTTCAGCTCCTCGCCCATTGGAATGCCGGGCATGGCCACAGCCAGAGTGTTGCCACCCACGCGCCCCACCACATCGACATCGCGCATGATGGCTCGCAGCAGGCGCACGCTGCGCAGCAACTTGCGCTCAAGCTTCAAGGCCGATTGAGAATCGTTGCGATCTGTGGTGTGTTGCACTTGCACGAGCGCCACACTCAAATCATTGCCTTGTTGGATAGAGCGTGCCCAGAGTTCTTTCAGGCGCTTTTGAAATGTGCTGGCATTCAAAAAGCCCGTGAGCGGATCCACAGCGGTTAAGGCTTTTTCTCGTTCTTGGAAGGCATGGCGCTCCTTGGCATGCAGATGCAAAGCTGCCAGAAGCATCAAGGCTTCAAACACCAGCGGATAAATCGGCAATTCATAGGGCAGCTCTAAGCCAGGCATCCAGCTCAAGTGTTTGGCCAAAGCCAAGCTCACCGATACGAGCAATGGCAGATAAGCCACGATCCAGAAATAGGCTGCCCTTTGCCGCGTGCGCCAAATCGTCAGGCCGACGATGAAAAAATCATCGCCAGGCAAATGCCCGCGCCAAGCGCAAACACAATATTGCGCTGATCGGCTTGCGGCATGAAGAAATACACCACACCCAGCACAACCGAAAACCCCACCGTGGCGTACACGGCCAGCCGCAGCTCGCGCAGCTGGCCTTCGCGCAAAAACATCGCTTGGCAAAACCACAATTGCGCTATGACGGCAGCTTGGATCAGCACCAAAAAAGAATGTTCAGGCCAGCGCTCGGCATCGGGCCACAGCACATAACTGGCCAAGCCTAAATAGGCGCCGCCCGCCAATATCGCCAGCAGCATATACACCGCATAGCAGGCATACGTCCAGTCGCGGTAAGTGAATGCCAAATGCATGGAAAGCAATAGCACCACACACAGCAGGCCAATGAGCAGGCCTGCTCGCAAAAAGCTATCACGATTGGCTTGCTCGGCATCATGCTGCGTCATCAGTTTGACGGGGATTTGCTGCGCAAAACCATTCATCACTTTGATCAAAATATCATGCTCACCTGCCGCCATGACGGGCAGTATCACTTGCGGGCTGAGCGTGCGCTGCGACCATTGGCTGTGGGCAATATGATCTCCGGCGATTTGGCGTTGCCAAGCATTTACAGCGGCTTGTGGCGAGCCAGAAGAAGGTGGCACATACAGCTCCACGCCATCTAAAAAGGTATTCACAAAATTGATCACCCAACGCTGCTGCGAGAGCGGATCGCTGCGCACACGCAGGTGCAACCAAAGAGCGGTGTTGTCATTAAACTCAAAAACTTGTTGCGGATCAAAATTTTGAACACGTATGGCGGGCGGCAGAGCAGCAGGCGAGGCGGTTGCCATGGCCAAGGCTTGGCTGGGCGTGGCATCGGCAGCCAGCCCCGTGATAGCTCGCAGCGCCGTAAGAAGGCGTGCGTCAACGTTTTGTGCGTTGCTTGTGTCGAATACTGCAGAGGTCGGGGCAGCGAGCACAGGCTTGGCTGCAACTGGGGGCAACTGGTTTTGTGCGTACGCTGCTGGCAACAGCAGCGCCACAGCGCACAGCCAAGAGCCGATGTACTGAAGAAATAGCCGCTGTTGGAGCTTCATCATGTTCAATTTGTCACGATACCATTTGTAGTACCTTTGTTTTAGGCATTCTGAGGGGTGCTCGTAAACCCGAACTTGAAACGGGCAAAAAATCACATCTGCCGCGCTGAAAACAACAGACAAGAGGCGTAGATCGGCGTGGCGCGTCTCAAAAACCAAAGTGAGACAATACAACTATGAACGCATTTGCAGACATTGAACACCTTCTTACGCCCCCGGCAGCTAACGCAAGCCTGCAAAAATCCTCGCGTGTTGATTTTGAACATAACAAACTCGACAAGCGCCTGTGCCGCGAAGTCGGCAAAGCGATCGTGGACTACAACATGATCGCGCAGGGTGATCGTGTGATGGTGTGCCTCTCGGGCGGCAAAGACAGCTACACCCTACTGGATATTTTGCTCAAACTGCAAGCGCGTGCGCCGATTGATTTTGAAATCATCGCCGTGAATTTGGATCAGAAGCAGCCCGGTTTTCCAGAAGATGTGTTGCCAGCGTATTTGAAAAACAAAGGCGTGAAGTTTCACATTGAAGAGCAAGACACCTATTCCATCGTGATGGACAAAATTCCGGAGGGCAAGACGCTCTGCTCGCTGTGCAGTCGGCTGCGAAGAGGCATTTTGTACCGCGTGGCTGATGAATTGAAATGCACCAAGATTGCGCTCGGGCATCATCGCGACGATATGCTGCAAACCTTGTTTCTGAATATGTTTTTCGGCGGCAAATTAAAGGGCATGCCACCCAAGCTGCAAAGCGATGATGGCAAACATATTGTGATTCGGCCGCTGGCTTATGTGGACGAGCGAGACATCGTGGCGTATAGCGATTGGCAGCAGTTCCCCATCATTCCTTGCAACCTCTGCGGTAGCCAAGAGAATTTGCAGCGCAAGCAGGTGGGCAATATGCTGAAAGACTGGCAGCGCAAGTTTCCGGGGCGCTTGGACAATATGCTGCATGCGCTGCAAAACGTCGTGCCTTCGCATTTGATGGATGCGAAACTTCACGATTTCAAATCGCTCCAAGCCACAGGAGTTGCCAATTCAGATGGCGATAAGGGGTTTGACCATGAAACTTTTGATGCCAGCGACGCGCCTTGCGCCAATGGGGATGAAAGCGCATCCAGCGCAGCGACGCCGCAAGTTATTCGCTTTGTATGAAGCAACGATTCAAGTGGTATTTCAAAGCGTGTTTTTGAAGTCATTTTGGGCTCTAGCCGGCGTATTTACTGCGCGACGTGCTACTTTTTTATAGCATATTCTGCGCTGCTTTTGACGGGCTGCTCAAGTTTGCGCATCGTGGACAGCCAAGTCAGCAGCTTCTCCAAACTCAGTGCTGCACCGGCTGCGAATGTGGCGTGGACACTTGAGCGCTTGCCTTCCCAACAAAATCTACCCAATGCACTGGCCGCTCGACAAGCGGCCTTGGAGGCGGCCCTGGCGCAAGAGTTGTCCTCTGTGGGTTTTGCTTCAAAGCCACAGTCTGGCATCAGTTCCGCGCCATACAGTGTCCAGATTGGCGTGCGACTGCAAAAACTCGACCACGGCCCTTTTGATGATCCGCATGGCTTCGGTGGTTTGGGTAGTTTTGGTTTGATTGGGCGCGATTATGTGGTCACGCGAAATGGTGCGGTGGTGCATGCGCCATGTGGCCGCGTCACACCTTGCCTTGGTATGTGCGCGAAGTGATGGTGTTGATCCGCGATACATCGAGTAACGCCATCGTTTACGAGACTCGCGCCAAGCATGAGGGGCGCTGGGCTGATGATGATCTGGTGCTGCCGGCGATGGTTAAAGCAGCACTGCAAGGCTTTCCCAAGCCGCCTGAAGGCGTGCGCAACGTGAATATTGAAATTCCACGATAAAGCAGAGTGCGTATCCAGCATTCAGGCGCTACAGTTGCTGAATGTCTGATTCCTCACACCCGTTTGTTACCCGCATCACCGCCATCCGCCATGGCGAAACCGCTTGGAATGTGGCCACCCGCATCCAAGGCCAGCTCGATATTTCACTCAACGACACCGGGCTGTGGCAAGCTGCTCAAGCGGGGGCATCGTTGGCAGGTGAGCCGATTGACGCCATCATCAGCAGCGATTTATCTCGCGCCTACCAAACGGCCTTGGCCGTGGCCCAGCCGCATGGTTTGACAGTGCAAACCGACCTAGGGCTGCGTGAGCGCGAGTTCGGCATCTTTCAGGCAGAACCTTTGCTGAGATTGAAACACAGCTGCCAAGCCAAGCGCTCGCGTGGCGCAAGCGCGTGCCGGAGTTTGCACCTGAAGGCGGCGAATCGCTGCTCGTATTTCGAGCGCGCGTGAGGCAGTGTTTATCTCGGTTGCTCGCCCAACATGCAGGCCAGCATCTGGTGATCGTGAGCCACGGCGGCGTGATGGATGTGCTCTACCGCGAAGCCACCGGCCTTGACTTGCAAGCCCCACGCACATGGCAACTGGGCAATGCCTCCATCAACCGTTTGCTGTGGAATGGCGAGCATCTGAGCTTAGTGGGCTGGTCTGATACCTCGCATCTGTCCTGTGGATTGGATGAGCCGCATGCTTGAGGCGGTTGTTTTTCTCGGGTGCTGAGTGGGCAAGTTTGTGGGTTGGTTCAGGTTGTGTGGTTGGGTTGTTTACGCGCTGTGGCCTGTGTCAGCCCTGTGCGCTCGGGCTCATGATGCTGCTCGGGATGGAGCGCAAGGTGCCCTTGCGTGAGTTGACGAACGGAAATGCGGGCATTTCCTGACCCTGCGCGGCAAGAAATCGCCCGAGCGCACAGGGCTGACACAGGCCGAGTGTGGCGAGCTTGTCGCCGTCACCGAGCGCGGGGTGGCGGGTCAACGCTGTTTTTAGATGCCAGCTCGGTTGCGTATGCTGTCACCGCGCCAAGATTTGTGGGGTAGTGAGAATCGTCGCGCAAAGATCTTCACAGCAGCGAACAGGCCGCGTGGCAAGGGGGCACTGCGGCCTGCGATTTGTGGCGGGGCAGGCACTGCAAACGCGCAGCGTTTGAACTTCATCATCTCGCGGCAAGTGCCGCGTAACTCCTGACACGACAGTATGAGCAGGACGCAGTGCCCCCTTGCCACGCAGCCGCTCTACGCCAAAAGTACCCGAGGAGCGCCAACAAAATCACTATAAATATAATAGCACTCCGCGCAGAAAATACGCCGGCAAAACCCCAAAAACGCTTAAAAAACTACACCACAGCCGCCTCAAACCCTGCCGCCTTGAGTGCATCAATCACCTGCGCCACATGCTCATGCCCACGCGCTTGGATCACGAGTTCGATGTCTACATTTTGCGCCGCTTGCAAGGTAAACGCACGTTGATGCTGCACCTCATTCACATTCGCGCCCGCTTGCGCTATGGCGGCGGTGATGCGAGCGAGCGAGCCGGGCACATCGCGTGCGCCCACACGAATGCGAGCAAGCCGCCCGCTTTTGACCATGCCGCGCTCGATGATGGAAGCCAACAGCAGCGGGTCGAGATTGCCGCCGCACAAAACCAAGCCAACTTTTTTACCGGTAAATCGCTCCTTGTGTTTCAAAAGAGCGGCCAAGCCCGCAGCGCCTGCGCCTTCCACAAGCGTTTTTCAATCTCCAGCAGCAACACAATCGCATGCTCGATCTCGCCTTCGTCCACCAAGACGATGTCTTTCACATGTTGCGAAATGATCTCGCGCGGCAGGTTGCCCGGCGTAGGCACGGCGATGCCCTCGGCAATGGTGCTCAGGCCTTGTGGCAGGCTCGTGCCTTTGATCGTGTTGTACATGGCCGGAAAGCGCTCGGTTTGCACGCCGATGATGTCGATGCCCGGTTTCATCGCCTTGGCCGCCACCGCCATGCCGCTGATGAGGCCGCCGCCGCCAATGGCGATGATCAGCGTGTCGAGTTCGGGCACGGCTTGTAGCATTTCAACAGCCGCCGTACCTTGCCCAGCCATGATCTGTGCATCGTCATACGGATGAACCAGAGTCAGTGATTGCTCTTGTGCAAGTTGCATGGCATGACTACGTGCTTCATCCAAGGTGTCGCCATGCAACACCACTTCTGCACCCAAGCGGCGCGTGTTGTCCACCTTCACGCCGGGCGTGAACTGCGGCATCACGATCACGGCTCGCAGCCCCAAGCGGCGTGCGTGATAGGCCACGCCTTGGGCATGATTGCCCGCGCTCATGGCGACCACGCCTTTCGTCTCGGGCGGCAATTGCGAGAGCTTGTTGCACGCGCCGCGTTCTTTGAAGCTGGCAGTGAATTGCAAATTCTCAAATTTCAGGAAAACTTGAGCCCCCGCGATTTGAGAGAGCGTTTTGCTCTCGACGCAGGGCGTGTTCAGTACGTGGGCGCGGTTGCGCTGGGCGGCGTCTTGGATGTCGGCGAAGGTGATCATTCGCACATTGTGGCGCGGAGAGACCAGAATAAGTGGCTAATGTGTGGTGAATTTCACACATGAAAGCCACGGGATTTTTGCCAGGGTGTCTTCCCAAGTTTTCTGAACTGCGTTATGGTGCAGATCAGGCGCATTCCGCGCTTGGCACATTGGAGGCTTGGTTCTATGAGCAAACGTGTTGCAGTTCCTCATCTGAGTGATGGCCTGTTGGCCTCTCCTGGCTTGGCCAGTGCGCCGGTGTTGGAAATGATGTGCTCGCAGTTTGTGCTGACCTTGGCCGCCAAGCAGGGCTCAAAATTCAATGTACGCCGTGATTTGAACAGCTTGCTCTCGCTCACCGGGCGGCATATGGTCTGGCCGGTGCATGTGATGGAGCGCTTGCGCGAATTTTTGAATCGCCGCTGCTCGGGCAATGAATTTTGGAAAGGGCATGAGGCGCTATCGAATGCCGAATTCATGGAGCGACATGGCATTTGGCGCGGCCCGTATGAAGAAGGCACGGTGTTTTTCTACTTGGATGAATATGCCAAAGATGCGCCCAAAGATTTGCTCTCGGTGCTGGCCGTGACCAGTGATTGGCTCAACCACGCCTTGAAAAAGCACAGCACCTTGGTCGAGAAAAACATTGATGCGCTCTCTGGCCTGCTGCAGCTCAACCGCGCCGAGCGGGCACTGCTGCTGTATGGCACGCTGGCGCGCTACCAGCGTGATTTGCGCAGCTTGCTGGTGGAGTTCAAGGTGAGCAACGCGCCCGAGGCCTACGAGGCGCTGGCGCAAGTAGCGGGCGTGAAAGCGCATGAGGTGGCCGAGGCGTTGCGCGCAGGTTCACGCCTTGAGCGCATTGGCCTTGTTGAGAATTTAATTTCCGAGCACAACATCACGGATCTGGCCGATTTGATGAAGGTCAGTGAAAAGCTGCCCCCGGTGTTGATGCGCGAATACCGCGATCAAAGCGAGCTGATGGCGGTGTTTACGCGGCCTGCGGTCAAGAGCAGCTTGGCCACGCGCGATTTTCATTTTGTGCAAGACGATGTGCAGGTCTTAGTGAGCTTGCTCAAAAACGCGGTGCAGCGCAAAGAAGCGGGCGTGAATGTGCTGCTGTATGGCCCGCCCGGCACTGGCAAAACCGAGCTGGCCAAAGTGGTGGCGCAAGAAGCCGGGCTTGAACTCTTTGAAGTGGAATATGCCGACCGGGATGGCAACTCGCTCAGTGGGCGCGATCGTTATCGCTCGCTGCAAATTGCGCAGGTGTTTCTCAAAGGCGCAGCGCAGGCCGCGCTGTTGTTTGATGAGGTGGAAGATGTGTTTCCGCCGATCAGCATGGATGCAGCGCAAATCATGGCGCGGCAGGAGCAAATTGCTGCGCCATCGGGCAACAGCAGCGTCAACGGCAAGGCGTGGGTCAATCAAATCTTGGAGCAAAATGCCGTGCCCACACTGTGGGTGACCAACCGCATTGAGCAGATTGATCCAGCCTTTCGCCGCCGCTTTGCCTATCACCTCGAACTCAAAAGCCCGCCGCCCGGCGCGCGCGAGCAGCTCGTGCGCAAGACACTCGAAGGCGTGGCCGTCACCGACGGCTTTGTGGCCAAACTCACTGAGCGCAAAGGCCTCACTCCCGCGCAAATCCGCACCGCAGTGCGCTTTGCGGGGCTGGCCAAAGCCGATGATTCGGTGGAAGCCTTTGAATGCTTGATCGAGCGCCAGCTCAAGCATTCGGATGCCGCTTTAGGCAATGCTCGCGCTGATGCGAAAGGCCGCAAACAAGTGACGACGTATGACTTGGCCATGCTCAATGTCGAAACCCGCTTTGAAATCCCGCGCATTGTGGAGGCTTTGAAAGCGCGCGGCCACGGCACGCTGTGCTTTTACGGCGCACCCGGCACCGGCAAAACCGCGCTGGGCGAGCATCTGGCGCAAGCTTTGGGCAAGCCTTTGACAGTCAAACGCGCCAGCGATTTGATGAGCAAATTCGTGGGTGAAACCGAGCAAAACATGGCAAAAATGTTTGCTGAGGCTGACGCGGAAAAGGCCGTGCTCTTGCTCGATGAAGCCGACAGTTATTTGCAAGACCGGCGCGGCGCACAGCGCACCTACGAGGTGACCGAAGTCAATGAAATGCTCCAGCAGATGGAGCATTTCCAAGGCATTTTTATTTGCACCACGAATTTGCTCGACCGCATCGACCAAGCCGCGCTGCGCCGCTTCACTTTCAAAATCAAATTCAAACCACTGTCGGCCGTGCAACGCGAGCAGATGTTCATCACCGAGGCGCTGGGCAGCAATGAAGCCTTGTTCACACCCGGTCTGCGCAGCCGCTTGGGCAAATTAGAGCAGCTGTGCCCAGGAGATTTTGCTGCGGTCAAACGGCAGTGTGATATTTTGGCGACGGAGTTCACCGCAGAAGAATTCATCGAGCAACTGGAGGCCGAGCACCGCATCAACCTGAAGTGCGCGAGGCACGCGGCATGGGCTTTGTGCAATAGAGGTGTGCAATCGGTTCAGCAGCTGATTTTTTAAGCTAAATTGGCTACTGGCCGGCATAAAATATGCGCGGAGTGCTCCTTTTTTGATAGTGACTGAGGCATGCTGGATAATCCCTGCATGCATCGCTTAACCCCCACTCAACTCTGGCTGCTCGTCGGCTTGACTTTGGTTTGGGGTATCAATTGGCCCATCATGAAAATCGGTGTGAGCCCCGCTTTCGGTGCGCCGGGCGGCTCAGGCTTTCCGCCCTTGACCTTTCGCGCGCTGTCGATGTGGCTGGGTATTCCCGTCTTGGCTGTTGGG